>CALBVR010000290.1 GCA_937969565.1 uncultured Acidimicrobiales bacterium
GAAACCTGGCGCCGTACCGTCCAACCCGTCTCCCAGTGGGGCGGCGCGATTGAAGCGATCCATTCACCCACCGACCCGGACCGCCTCTACGTCCTCCTCGGCCAGTTCTGCAACTTCCGGGGCATCGGCATCAGCGAGGACGGCGGCGCCAGCTTCTCCCTCGCCGTCGGCGCCGGATTCGGCCTCCCCGAGTCCACCAACGTCGACAACGGCGGCACCTGCGGAGCGACCGGCATCACTGCGCTCGATGGCAACGGCGCCGACGTCGTCCTCGCCGTCGTCGGCGGACAGCTCTGGCGCAGCGAAGACAACGGCGACAACTTCACCCGCATCGATGGCCTCGGCGACGTGCGCGACGTCACCGTCGCCGGCGACGGATTCACCGTCCGGATCGCGAACTCCACCAGCGTGCTCGAATCCGCCGACGCCGGTGTGACCTTCGAACCGATCGCCGGGTCCCCGGCCGGCATCACCACCCTCTACGACTCGGCGAGCGAGCCCGGTGCGACCTACGCCGTGGCCTTCCGCGACGGCGAAGGCGGCGCCTGGCGATACGACGGCGCCGAATGGGTCCGGCTGTTCGAGGACCTCTACGCCCACGGCATCGCCGTCGACCCGAGCAACCCCCAGAACCTTGCCATCGTCACCTCCGAACCCGCATTCCACGACGTCAGCTTCGCCACCGGCGTTCACCTCTCCAGCGACGGAGGGGCCACCTGGACCGTGATGAACGACGGGCTCCCGATGACCCGTCTGCGTACCGCAGAATTCGACCCGCACAATCCGGACCGACTCGTCGTCGGCACCACCGGACGCGGCTTCTACAACGTCTCCTTCAGCCAGGCACTCGGCCTCGGCTAACCAATCAACCCCACACGACCCGGCTGGCGGCGGGGACCGGCCGCCACAACGCGATCAAGCTCCGGTCCCCCGAACCGATAGGTCAACGTGCCAACGCAAGTCTCCGTCACCAGCTACTACTACCGCCGCGGCGGTGCCGAAGCCGTCATGCTCGACCAGAACGATCTGCTCGAAGCACAAGGCTGGAAGATCGTGCCCTTCGCGATGGAGTACGAGAAGAACTTCGACACGGAATACGACGACTACTTCGTAGAGGAAATCGACTTCGCCAGCGACTACAAGCCGGTCGAGAAGGTCCGCAAGGCGCTCAAGTCCGTCTACTCGCTCGAAGCACGATCGGCGATCGGCAAGCTCATCGACGATGTCCAGCCAGACATCGTCCACGCGCACAACGTCTACCACCACCTCACCCCCTCCATCTTCGGCGCCGTCCAGAAGAAGGGCGTCCCGATGGTGATGACGGTGCACGACCTGAAGATCGGTTGCCCGTCCAAGCTCATGCTTGCGCCCGATGGCGTCTGTGAACGGTGCAAGGGCGGCAAGACCTGGAACGCCGTGCAACAACGGTGCCAGAAGGACTCACTTGTGCTGTCCGCTGTCGTCGCGCTGGAGACAACCCTCCACCGTTCCCTCGGCAGCTACAACAAGAACGTCGACCTCTTCATCCTTCCGAGCCACTTCCACCGCAACAAGCTCGTCGAGTGGGGCCTCCCCGAAGCCAAGACCCGATACCTCCCGAACGCGGTCGACGTCACCGAGATGGTGGCGGACTTCACGCCGGGCAAGCGGTTCGTCTTTGTCGGACGCCTGTCCGAGGAAAAGGGTCTGCTCACGTTCGTGCAAGCGGTGGCCGACTCCGGCGTCGCTGCGACCATCGTGGGAACCGGCCCGCAGGAGGAAGAACTCCGTGCGCTGGTGGAACGAACCGGCGCCGACGTCGAATTCGCCGGCTACCAGACCGGCGACGCCCTGTTCGACATCGTGCGCGGAGCGAGAGCCCTCGTGCTGCCGTCCGAGTGCTACGAGAACGCGCCCGTCGTGCTGCTCGAGGCGTATGGCGTCGGCACGCCCGTGCTCGGCTCGGACCTCGGAGGAATTCCCGAACTGATCGAGGAAGGCGAAACCGGGCTGCTTGCGACCGCTGGCGACGCGGCGTCGTTCGCAACGCAACTCGCGACGATGCAAGCGATGAGCGACACCGAACTCGAGACGATGGCACGCGCTGGCCGTGCCTTCGTCGAAACCCGGTTCACGCGGGAGCGCTACCTCGAAGACCTGCTCAGCATCTACGCCGAACTCGGCGTTCGCCAGCCCGTCTGACACGCCCGTCACTCGACGGCTCGGCCTGCAACCGCGTCAGCACTCCTGGACGCTCTTCGCGCGTTCCGTGGTGAACGGTGCGCGCATTGTGGTTTTTCGGCCGTTCGAGAATTGACTTCTCACGCTCCGTCGCGATAACCATTGGAGGTGTTGCGGAGGAGTAACGCCACGCTCCGAGGGAACGACACCGAGTTATGGGCGACTCACTGACGAGAGTCATGGTGGGAACGAGAGGGCGTAGGGCGAATGCGAACGGTCGCATCTTTTGACATATTCGACACGGTACTGACGCGGCGCGTCGGCGATCCACGAGCAGCCTTCCTGCTCCTCGGACGGCGACTCTCCGACAAGGGCCTCATCGGCGTTTCGGCGGAATCATTCGCCCGACACCGGACGGCAGCGGAGGTCCGAAGCTTCCGAAACGCCGGCGGCCTCGACTCCGACGTGAGCATCAGCCGGATCTACGCGGAGCTGGGTTCCTCGCTGGGAATCGGTGCATCGTCGGTCGACAAGCTGATCGAAGAGGAACTCGACCTCGAGAGCGACCTCCTCGTTCCGCTCAAGGAAGGCACCGACCGGGTCGCCGAAGCCCGGCAACACGCAGACCAGGTCGTGTTCGTCAGCGACATGTACCTCCCGAGCGACTTCCTGAAGGAACAGCTCTTCCGCCACAACCTCTTCGAGTACGGCGACCAGCTGTTCGTATCGAACGAACATGCGAAGTCGAAGGCCACCGGCAAGCTGTGGCCCGACGTCCTCAAGGAGCTGTCCGTCCCCGCTTCTGCCGTCGTCCACACGGGCAACGACCGCAACAGCGATCACAAGTCGGCCAAGAAGGCCGGCATGAAGACCACCCTGCTCGACCACTGCAACCTCAACCGGTTCGAAAGCGCACTCGAGTCCTGGTCGTTCGACACCGACGGTCTCACGTCGCTGCTCGCCGGAGCCTCACGGCTCGCACGAATCGAAATCGGCACCCGCGACGAACACGAACAGGCCCTGCGAGACGTCTCGGCCGGCGTCGTCGCGCCGTTCGTCGTCGGCAACGTCCTCTGGGTGCTCAACCGTGCCATCGAAGACGACATCAAGAAGATCTACTTCGTCGCCCGCGACGGCCAGGTTCTCCTCGATGTCGCGAGAGAGCTCGCGCCGAAGGTCGGCTACACGGGTGAACTCCGCTACCTCTACGGCAGCCGACAGGCATGGACCCTGCCGGGCATGGTCGAGATCAACGACCAGGTGCTCACGACGATCGCCCCTTCGAGCGGCGACGTGGACAACGTCACCGTGCGACTCATCGCACATCGCTTCGGCATCGAACCCGAGTACATCCAGACCGAGCTCGTTGAAGCCGGCTTCCCGCAGAACACCTGGGACAGCCAGCTCACCGCGGCAGACTGCATGCGCCTGCGAGACATGATTCGCAACGACGACGACCTGCAGACGATGCTGCTGTCCATCGCCGCCGAGGAACGCTCGCTCATGCTGCGCTACCTGGACCAGGAGGGCATGCTCACCGACGAGCCAATCGCCATCGTGGACCAGGGCACCGGCGCGACGCTGTTCAATGCACTGTCCTCCGTGCTGGCCACTGTCGATCAGGACCCGCCGCACGCCTTCTATTTCGGCGTTCGCTCGGACGTGACAGATCAGGGCCATGGCTTCCCTGAGGCCTATGTACGGGACGAGCACAACGGCACCGGGTTCCTCCGCACACCCGGTCTCTTGACGATGGTTGAGATGGCCTGCACCGCAGATCATGGCTCCGTGGTCGGCTACGAGGACGTGGGCGGCCGCATTGCTGCACAGCTCGCCGAGCCCACGAACGCCGCCGTTGTCGACTGGGGTTTCGAAGTCGTTCGCCGCACGGTGCGTCAAGTCGCCCGAGAGCTCCGGATCGAATCACCGGCCGAGTCGATGGCGGTCGATCTTCGTCCGTCAGCAATCGGCGTCTTCGAGTCGTTCTGGCAGAACCCGACCCGGGCCGAGGCGCTCGCCTGGGGTCGCTATCCGTTCGAGGACGGCTGGGGAGCCGACTCGGTGAGCCTTCCGCTCGCCCAGAAGCAGGGTGTTCGCGCCGCAGTTCGCAGCCAGCCGCATCGGCACTGGTGGAAGGCGGGTGCTCAGGCATTGAGCGGCCCGGTCCCTCGTACGCTGCTTCGCTCGAGGGAAGAGGCAAAAGAGGTGGTCCGCAAGGCCCGCCGCCGCGCCAGCTGATCCCGCTCCACCCACATTCGGGCGCGCTCCCGCAGCCGCTCCGCAGTCTCTCGGCCTCCGGCCCGCCACTATCAGCGCTCACTCCACCACAACTGGGGGCAGCCCCCACTTGTG
>CALBVR010000291.1 GCA_937969565.1 uncultured Acidimicrobiales bacterium
CACTCCCCCGTGCTCTTCCACCGAGGCCAGGACGGCGGCGCTGTCGTGCCCGAGCATCTCCTCGGCGATGACGCTGACGAGGTCCGCCATGTTGATGAACCGCTGGGTGACGTCGGTGAAGCGCGGATCGTCGAACAGATCGGTGCGCCCGAGTACCTCACAGAGCACCTCCCACCCGCGTACGGGTTCGGCCATGCACAGCTGCACCCATCGACCGTCCGCACATTCGAAGGCCTCGCTGGCCACGTTCACCGATCGGGTGCGACGGCGCGGCGTTGCGGCGCGACCGTCGGCGGCCGCCCGCGTGAGATCGAACGCGTTGCTCCAGCTCGCTGCTTGCAACAGTGACGTCGAGACCACGCTCCCCTTGCCTGTTCGCTCCCGTGTGAACAGGGCCGTCATCACCGCACTGAAGAGCGACAGCCCACCGACGTGATCGCCCTGCGCGGCACGCCAACGCGGGACGCCCCCGTCCGGGCCGAGCACGCTTCCGCTCAGGCCGGAACGGGCGAAGAAGGAGGTCAGGTCGAAGCCGGGGGCGTTTCGCTCCGGACCCACGTCGCCGAAGCCCGTCAGCACGCCGATGACCGCTCCCGGATTTCGCTCGTGGATCGCGTCGGGCGTCAAGCCGAGCCGTTCACGTCGGTCCTCCACGAGATTGAGGAGGATCACGTCGGCGTTCGCCATCAGGTCGAGAGCGAGTGCGGTGCCATCGTCGGTTCGAAGATCGAGAGCGACCGATCGTTTTCCTCGATTCGAGAACTGGAATGCATGGTCGATGCCGGCGTCGTCGCCAGCAGCCGGCTGCATCAAGCCCCGCATGCCGTCGCCGGACGGCGGTTCGATCTTGATCACCTCGGCGCCGAGCTCGCCGAGCAGCGCGGCAGCGCTTGGGACGGCCGCCCAGTTGGCCACCTCCACGACCTTCAATCCAACGAGCGGTCCGACGGGATCATCCATGTCGGCAGTCTGCCTCACCCGTCAGATGCGGGCACAAGGCGCCAGCCTCAGTCGATCACCTCGGCGATCGCCAGTCCGGACTCCCCTGCGACCGCATATACGACGAGCGTGCGCTCGCCCTCCACCAGGAACGCTGGGTCGCGCAGCTGGTTCGCGGGCTCGTTGACGGCACCGCGGACCGACGGGGCCAGGGGTAGGTCGGCACCTTCCCAGCTCCGTTCCGGGCGCAACACTTCGATCGGTTCCGACGCCACCCAGCGCGTCCACGGCTCGGTCGCATCGACCGTCGACAGCAGCAGCCGTTCGGGAGCGTCGCCCACGTTCGTCCAGAGGATCTCGATGCGATCATCTCGAACCCTGACAGCCGAGTGGCGGGCAGTCGGCGGGAAGAGCGATGGTCCCGTCTCGAACTCGGTCGGCCCTCCAGCGCGTCGCAAGACGATCCCGGGCATCACCAGTGCGTACTCGACGCCTCGGTGGGTGAACGCCCGCAGGTACGTCTGGGGAATCGACTCGGGCTGCACCTCGAACGAGCGGCCGTCGCTCGACGTCGCGAAGCGGGTCGTCTGCCATCCGAGGGCTTCCAGTCCGTGGAAGTACAACTCCACCTGACGGGTCCCGTGGTTGGCCCGCACATCGGGTGAGGCGATGTGCGGCGTGGCGACATCGGACCGGATCCCCTCCGGCGGGTCGTACGTGCCGAGGTGCTCGCGATACAGGGCAAGAAGATCGGCCAACTGCTCGTCGGTGGCCGGCGGCGGCTCGAGAAGAAAGTGCGAGTCCCGAAGATGGAGCGCCCCGCCGGGTACGACACTCCATGGCCCGGCGGGGTCGTCGGCGTAGGCCAGTCGAAGGTGGTCGCCCTTGTGGTCAGCGAAGTAGAGGAGGTAGCGGCCGGGCGCATCCGGGAGCCACTCCGGCGCTCGCAGCAACGACGGCCCCTGGATGTTGTGCCCCAGGCTCGGGTGGGTTGCCGGCTCGATGATCGGTCGGTCGACCAGCCGACGAAGCCGCATCAGTTCGGTTCGCTCGCCACTTCAGCGGAAGCGGTGCCGATGCCGGGATGAAAGACGGTGAACAGCACAAGGGCAAGCGCTCCCCCGGCGAACGGCAGGAGCGCAAGTCCAGACCCGGTCAGCGTCGAGTACAGAACGACGCCACACAGCAGCGCGGTCCACAACCAGAGAATGAGGACCGTGCGCCGATGACCGTGACCAAGTCGCATCAGTCGGTGGTGAAGGTGTTCCTTGTCCGCATCCGAGATGGCCACGCCTTTCCGGGTCGCGCGGCGCAGCACGGCGAGCAAGAGATCGACGAGCGGCACCCCGAGCAGCAGGAGTGGGATCACGAGCGGGGCAAAGAAGAAGAAGACCTGACCGGAGACCGCCTGATCGACGCGACCACCGACCGACACGGTGCTCGCGGCCAGCATCAACCCGAGCAGAAGTGCGCCGCCATCACCCATGAAGGTCTTCGCTGGATGCACGTTGAGCGGCAGGAAGCCGAGGCACACACCGGTCGTGATGACAGCGAGCAGTGCGCCGGGGTTGCTTTCGAAGAGCACGCCGTCCAGGCCGAGCTGCATCGAGTAGATGAAGAACGAGCCGGACGCGATCGCCACGATCCCGGCGGCCAATCCATCAAGACCGTCGATGAGGTTCACGGCGTTCGTCATCACCAGGAGCCAGAGCACAGTGACCACCACGGAGAGGTCCGCCGAGAGTTGAACGAAGCCGGCGAACGGCACCCGGAACCAGAGCACGCTCACACCGGCAAGCGCCAGCACCACGCCAGCGAGCACGATTCCGGCGACCTTCGCCGGCGCACTCACATCGCGGATGTCGTCGGCGACACCGACCGCGAACACGATCAGTCCGGCGACCACCACACCGGCGATGTCGGTGAAGGAGGTGAATACGGGGTCGAAGTTGCCCGACACCCACGCAGTGATGAGCCCGGCGCCGACACCACCCATCATGGCCAAGCCACCGAGGCTCGGCGTCGGGACTTCGTGAACCTTGCGCGCATCGGGAGCCGCGACGGCGCCGACGCGCATGGCGACGAAACGTGTGATTGGGGTCAGGAGCAGGGTCACCAGCGCGGCGACACCACCAACGATCAGGAATTCCTGCACCTCAGCCACTGGGTAAAACCTAGTGGCGGATCAGGCAGGCGGTGGCGCACGCCTACGGGTACGGCGTGAACTGGCCGCACAGATTGGCGACCTCTTCGCGGATCCCTGCGACTGCGGCGGCGTCGTTCCGGTTCTGCAACGTTCGGGTGATGAGGTCCGCGATGGTGTCCATCTCGGCCTCCTTCATTCCCTGTGTCGTCACCGCCGGTGTACCGATGCGCACACCGCTCGTGACGAACGGCGAGCGAGGATCGTTCGGGATCGTGTTCTTGTTGAGGGTGATGCCGGCGTCGTCGAGCACGTTCTGTGCTTCCTTGCCGGTGAGCTCCTCGTCGAAGGGACGAAGGTCGACCAGCAAGAGATGGTTGTCGGTACCGCCGGAGACGAGACGGAAGCCTCGGGTTGCCAGCGATTCCGCAAGCGCAGCCGCGTTCTTCACGATCTGTGCTGCGTACTCCTTGAACTCGGGCATCAGCGCTTCGCGGAACGCCACCGCCTTCGCACCGATGTGGTTCTCGAGCGGACCGCCCTGAAGACCGGGGAAGATGGACTTGTCGATGGCTGCCGCGTGCTCTGCGGTGGTCAGAATGCAGCCGCCGCGCGGACCACGGAGGGTCTTGTGCGTGGTGAACGTCATGACGTCGACGTACGGCATCGGGTTCGGGTGCACGCCACCGGCGATGAGGCCAGCGATGTGTGCGGCATCGAACATCAGCAGTGCGCCGACCTCGTCGGCGATCTCACGGAACGGCGCAGGCTCGATGATGCGCGGGTACGCGGTTGCACCGGCGATGATCATCTTCGGCTTGTGCTCCAGCGCACGATCCCGAAGCTGGTCCATGTCGATGCGCTCGTCGCTGTCGGTGACCTCATAGCTGACGAAGTTGTAGAGCTTGCCGCTGGCGTTGACCGGCGAACCGTGAGTGAGGTGTCCGCCGTGGTCAAGGCTCATGCCCATGACCGTGTCGCCCGGGTTCAGCATCGTGAGGAAGACGGCCATGTTGGCGTTGGCACCGGCGTGCGGCTGCACGTTTGCGTGGTCGGCGCCAAACACTTCCTTGATGCGGTCGATCGCGATCTGCTCGACGGAATCAACCACCTGGTTGCCGCCGTAGTAGCGCTTGCCGGGATAGCCCTCGGAGTACTTGTTGGTCAGCACCGAACCGGTCGCTTCCATCACGGCGGGCGAGGTGAAGTTCTCCGAAGCGATGAGCTGAAGGCCCGTGTTCAGGCGTTCTTTCTCACGATCGATCAGGTCGAATACTTCGGTGTCGCGGTCGGTGCTCCAGGGCATGGTTGCCTCCAGGGATCGTTCAGGTACGGCTCGCAGAGTACCCCCGCTTTCGCGCCACTTCGTGGGTCCGTCGAACGAAATTCCACAGGTTCTTTCGTGCCGGCTCAACGTTGCCCCCGCTCCGGCCGATTGAGGTGGAAGGATTGTGCGTACCCGCAGACGAGCCTGCGCACGGCGATACGAGGAAACGAACCCGATGTTCAACAATGCATTCGATGGCAAGAAGGTCCTGGTGACAGGACACACCGGGTTCAAAGGGACCTGGATGACCCTCTGGCTGCAGCAGATGGGCGCTGAGGTGGTCGGAATCTCCGATCGCATTCCCACCGATCCAAGCCACTTCGAAGCCGCCGGACTCGGCGAGACGATGACCACCCACTGGCTGGACATCCGCGACACCGAAGCCGTCCCCCAGGCGATCGCAGACGAGGCCCCGGACTTCGTGTTCCACATGGCCGCCCAGGCGCTCGTGAAGGCCAGCTACGACGACCCGGTCAGCACCTACAGCGTCAACGCCATCGGTACCGCAAACGTGCTCGAAGGTCTGCGACGCCTCACCAACCAGTGCACGGCGATCCTCATCACCTCGGACAAGTGCTACGAGAACGTCGAGACCTACTACGGCTACCGGGAGGACGACCGCCTCGGTGGCGCCGACCCGTACTCTGCCTCGAAGGCAGCAGCAGAGATCATCATCTCCAGCCACACCCGGTCGTTCTTCGGCCAGGACGACGCCGACCGCAACGTGCGGATCGCAGTCACCCGCGCCGGCAATGTCGTCGGCGGCGGCGACTGGGCCGCCGATCGTCTCGTGCCCGACGTCGCCCGCGCCTGGTCGCAGGGAGAGAACGTCACGATTCGACGTCCGCAAGCGACTCGTCCGTGGCAGCACGTGCTCGAGCCCATCAGCGGCTACCTGCACCTCGGTGCCGAACTCGCCCAGCGCCCGGAGCTGCACAACGAGGCCTTCAACTTCGGTCCGCCGGCCGAAGCCGTGAACCCGGTGCGCGATGTCGTCATCGCGTTGCAGAAGCATCTCACCGGTCTTGACCTCACGATCGACGAGAGCCAGGCCCATTTCCACGAAGCCGGTCTGCTCAAGCTCACCTGCGACAAGGCTCTCAGCTACCTGCAGTGGACGCCCGTCCTGGACTTCGACGAGACCATGCAGATCAGCGCCGAATGGTTCGCCCGCTTCTACAACGAAGGCGCCGAAGGCATCAAGGAATTCACACAGGGTCAGCTCGACTACTACACGGCGCTCGCCGCGAAGCGGGGCCTCTCCTGGGCCGACCAGTGAGCGCGGTCTTCACTCCGCTCCAGCGAATCGAGACGTCCGGGGGCGAAGTGCTCCGGGCGCTCCGGTCCGACGAAGAGGGATTCCGCGGCGTCGGCGAGGCCTACTTCTCGCGAGTCAACCCGGGCAACATCCGGGCATGGAAACAGCACACGGAGATGACGGTGAATGTCGTCGTCCCCATCGGCCATGTGCGCTTCGTCGTCGCCACGGACGACGGGTTCGACGTGCATGACCTCGGCCCAGACCACAACTACGGTCGGTTGACGATCGAGCCGGGCACCTGGTTCGGCTTTCAGGGCGGCGCCGACGGCGGCCTCGTCCTCAATCTCTCTGACATCCTGCACCGCCCCGACGAGGGCAACGGACGGGATCTCGACGCATTTGACTACGACTGGGCCTAGCGGCCACCACTGAAGAGGACGCGAACCATGGGTATCTGGGACCGCTTGCACCGACGCTCTGACGAGATCGGTGATGCCACCGTCGCCGTCGTCGGCGCCGGCTACGTCGGGACGGGAGTCGTTCACGCGATCGCCCAGTCGCCGGGCATGCGACCCTCGTTGATCGTCAACCGCAACACCGATCGGGCCGTCGCCGCCCTCACGCAAATGGGCGTGGACGAGGACTCGGTTCTCGTGTCTGACGACGTGAACGATCTGGCCGCCGCGATCCGCGCCGGCACGCCGGCCGTAACGCCGCACGCGGCGATCGTGGCCGACCTGCCGATCGATGTGCTGGTCGAGGCGACCGGCGCGCTGAACTACGGCACCGAGACGATCCTGGCGATGCTCGATGCCGGCAAGCACGTCGTGTCGTTCAATGCAGAATGCGATGCGCTCCTCGGATGGGTCTTCCACCAACGGGCACGAAGCAACGACGTGATCTACACCATCGCCGATGGCGATCAGCCCGGCGTTCTCTTCCGTCTGCAGCAACAGATCGAAGCGATGGGCTTCGAAGCGACAGCGCTGCTCAACTGCAAGCGCCACCTGAACGTGCACCAGAACCCCGACACGGGAGCCGGCTACGCCGCTCGCGACACGACGTCGGCCCACATGACGACCTCCTTCGGCGACGGCACGAAGATGCAGGTGGAACAGGCACTCGTCGCCAACGCGACCGGCATGGTTCCCGACATCCGCGGCATGCACGGAATCGAGTCGACCGTCGCAACTGCAGCCGTCGACATCGCCTCGGCACTCAGCGCACCCGGCCGGGTCGACTTCACCCTCGGCGGCGACTTCGGAGCCGGCGTCGGAATCCTCGGCACCCACCCCAACCATGACCTCCACGAGAAGGCCATGCGCTTCTACAAGATGGGCGATGGCCCCGACTACTTCTTCTTCCGGCCGTACCACCTCGTCCACCTCGAGATCCCGCTCACGATCGCCGAGCTCATCCTCGACAACGAACCGCTGGCCACGATCGACGCACCCCACGTCGCCGAAGTGGTTGCCATCGCCAAGAAGGATCTCGCCGCAGACGAGGACCTCGACTGCATCGGCGGCTTCTCCGCATACGGCCACATCGACACGGCGGAAGGCGCGGCCGGCTACCTGCCGGTCGGGCTCGTCGAATACGCAAAGACCACGCAGCCCGTCGCCCAGGACGATCCCATTCCGCTCGCCTCCGTAGAACTCGACGACGTGACCATCGTGCGCGAGTGGAAGGCCATGCAGGGCATCAGCTGATGATCTTCACCGAGACGCCCCTCGCCGGAGCCTTCGTCATCGACCTCGAGAAGATCGAGGATGACCGCGGCTTCTTCGCACGTGCCTGGGCCGCCGACGAATTCGAAGCCCACGGCATCGACGCCACCGTCGCCCAAACGAACATGAGCCGCACGCTCAAGGCAGGAACCTTCCGCGGCTTCCACTGGCAGGACCCGCCCTACGGCGAAGCGAAGACCGTGCGATGCATCTCCGGTGCGGTCCACAACGTGATCATCGACATGCGGCCCGACTCGCCCACGTACCGGCAATGGTTCGGCGTCGACCTCACCGCCGACAACCTCCGCATGCTGTTCATTCCAGAACAGTTCGCCAACGGCTTCCTCATCACGGAAGACGACACGACGCTGCTCTACAACGTGTCCCGACCGTATGGTCCGGGCAACGAGCACGGCATCCGCTGGGACGATCCGACGATCGGTGTGCAGTGGCCCCGGGCTGTCGAGCACGTCTCGGACAAAGACACGGCCTGGCCCCACCTCTAGGGAGTCCACCGGTCTTCGGTGAGTACCGCCAACCACGCAGCGCGTTCATTTTTGGACGTTTGTCATCCCCTGAGTTGATTTACCCAACACGAACGTGCAACAGTCGTCGGGTCGAACAAACCGACTGACCTCCGGCGGGGTCGCAGTCATCCACTCGAAGGACTCCCTCGCCATGCCAGACTCTTCGCTCGTCGTCGATCTACCAACATTCGGCTACTCCCCTTCTGAGGAGCAACGTGCCGATCTGATCGCCGACATCCGGGTGCGTTTCGCCGACGAAATCGCCGTGGCCGTTCGCAAGGGCGAGCCGTTCCTGTGTCTCGGTCTCGACTCGCGAGACCCGCTGTCAGACTTGTGCAGATGGCTCGAGCGGACGGTCTTCGACGCCGACGCCGGCGGCTACACCGAAGACGTGATGCGATCGGAGTGGTCGTCCTACGAAGACCAGTGCTTCTTCTTCTTGGCATACGACATCGACGGCCAGGACGTGGCCGGAAGCGTGCGAATCATCACGGGCACCGTAGGATTCGGACCCGTCGTGAAGACTGT
>CALBVR010000292.1 GCA_937969565.1 uncultured Acidimicrobiales bacterium
GCGACCGTTGTCGGCACCGTCTCCGATGTGTTGCGCGACGACGAGGACGTACGGGCACTCGTCGACTCGCTCGTGAGGGACCGGCTCGGACGGGTGCCGGTCGCACCGATTCTCGGTCGAGTGATCGATGCTGGCATGGACGGGGACCACCATCACACCGTCTACAACGCTGCGCTCTCCGGAGCCGCGAACTTCCTGGAGGACAACCGGACGACCTTCCGGCGCCGGATGACCCAGGAGTCGCCGTGGTGGGTGCCGGAGGGCATCGACGACCACATCTTCGGAAAGATCTACTCCGCCGTGCAGGCATTCCTGCGTGAAGTGGACGACAATCCGGAGCACTCGTTCAAACGAGACCTCGACGGTCGTGCCCGCGAACTTGCGGAACGACTGCGCGACGACGAAACCCTCATCGCCCAGGGCGAGAAGCTCAAACAGGAACTGCTCGACCATCCGGACTTCCAGCTGTGGACCAAGGACCTCTGGTCCTCGTTGCAGGGCAACCTGAGCGACGCCACCCGCGAACCGAACAGCGACGTGCGAAGCCGGATCGAGGACGCAGTGGTCGCCGTGGCCGCCCGGCTGAAAGAGGACACGGCGCTTCAGGCGAAGATCGACGACTGGGTCGTCCAGGTCATCGTCTACCTGGCCGAACAGGGACGGGGCGAGATCGGTGCCCTCATCGCGAACACCGTCGAGGGTTGGGACGCCGAGGAGACCTCGGATCGCATCGAACTGCAGGTCGGTCGGGATCTGCAGTTCATCCGCATCAACGGCACGCTCGTCGGCGGCCTTGCCGGCTTCCTGATCTACACGGCCAGCGAACTCTTCTTCTGACCCGCACCCGTCGTGTCGGCGGTCAGCAGCCGGACCAGACCGTCGGGCCGATGGCGAGCGCATTCGGATCGAAGTGGGGGAGCAGCGCGGCCAGCCCCGCCTGCGCAGCATCTGCCGGAAGCCCGATGGAGGCGGCGAGCGCGGCTCGCACAGCGGCGGCATCGTGGCCCAGCTCCCGGAGATCGGAGAGCGTCACCGCCCCGTCCCGCTTGGCGAGCCGCTTGCCCTCGTCGTTGACCATCAGCGGCACGTGGCCATGGCGGACGGCGGGAAGGCCGAGGCGCTCCCGCAGGTGGATCTGGCGGGCGGTGCCGTCGAGCAGGTCGTCGCCTCGAACGACTTCCTCGATGTTCTGGGTCGCATCGTCGACCACGCTCGCGAGGTTGTAGGCGGGGACGCCGTCGTTGCGCTGGATCACAAAGTCGTCGACGACCGTGGTCGTCAGGCCGTGGACGCCATCGGTGAAGGTGACCTCGACCGCGTCGGCCCGGAGCCGCACGGCGGCCGGTCGATTCTCGGCTCGCCGGGCCCGCTCGGTCGACGACAGGTCTCGGCACGTGCCCGGATAGGCGCCCTCGGGCAGGTGGACGTGGGGAGCGCTCGCCGCCTCTCGGATCTCCCGCCTGCTGCAAAAGCAGGGGTACGTCAGGTCATGGCGATGCAATCGGTCGATCGCGTGCCGGTAGGCCTCGTCCCGTTCGCTCTGGCGCAGGACGTCTCCCGTGAACGTGATGCCCAGATCGTCGAGATCGGCGAGCTGACGATGCTCGTGTTCGAGCCGTGCCGTGGCCGGGTCGAGGTCATCGATGCGAAGCCGCAACTCGGTTGCCCCGTCGTGGTGGGCGAACAGCCATGCCAGCATGGCCGTTCGCAGGTTGCCGACATGCAGATCGCCCGTGGGCGAGGGGGCGTATCGACCGATCGGCATGCCATCAGTCTTGCGGCTGTTCAGATCGTGAGCCACATGGGTCGCCCGGCCGGGTCCCGTTCGTCGGGGTCGCCAAGGTGGACGGCAGTCCCGGCAGCCACCCGACGGGCGGTCCACAACAGAACGAGGGCATCGATGGCGTCGACCCGCTTCGGCGTGTCGGCCAGCAGCCGATCGACGTTCGGATGGACGGCGTCGGAAAGCAGCGCCACCCGTTCGTTGCGACCCTCGGGTGTCGACTTCTTCGACGCGAGCGGAGCGCCGGCCAATTCGGCGAACGACGACTCGGGATGGCCTTCGAGGATGGTGTGGTGGTGTCGCGCCTCGACGAGCCGGTCGAGCTCACGGATCTTCGGCACGAGGTTCCAGCTCTGCATCGAGAGCCCCCGTCCGCTGACCGCTCGAGACGCAGCGTTGGCCGAATCGAAGTCGTCGTGGTCGAGCACGGCGCGCACCGGTGTCGGGAAGAACGTGGCCCGACGAGGGCCGAGGCGGTCGCGGGCGTCCCGGTCGGCGGTGCGGTTGCCGTCGGCGCTCAACCCCAGCGGCATGTCGACCACGATGTGGCTGATCGTGCAGCCGACCTCGGCGATCACGGCATCCAAGGTCGGATGGAAGGCGAGCTCAGGAGGCTCGGCGGCGTCGAGCGTTCCGGCGGCGACCATCCAGCCGCCCGGCGCGCCGTCGATTCCGGCGACCCTCACCGTCGGTTGAAGAACGGCACCAGCCCAGCGGCGAGGCCGAAGAGGCCGAGGAACAGAAATGCCCACTGCTGGGTGAGGAAGGCCGCTCCGAGAAAGACGACGATCATCGTGGCCATTGCGGCGAGCAGCGGGCCGGGGGCCTGCCGTTGGGGCGGTCGTCGAGCCATGTCGTCAACCTACCGGCGACGGCCGGCGGCTACTCGATCGTGACGCGATAGACGATCGGCCAGCGCTTGCCCGTGAGCAGCCACGTGTCGGTGGCGGCGTCGTGGGCGATGCCGTTGAGGACGGCGCCGGAATCGTCCACCGTCGAGTCCGGCCGCAGCTCGGCGCCGTTGAGCACCGTTGCGACGATTCCGGTCTCCGGGTCGATCTCGATGATGAGCGGGGTTTGCCAAATGTTCGCCCACACCGACCCGTTCACACACTCGAGTTCGTTGATGCGTTCGACCAGAGCCCCATTGAACGTGACCTCGACCGTCTCGAGCAGCTCGAACGTGTCGATGTCCCGCGTCTGCAGGGTGGGCGTGCCGTCGGACATGCGGAGCACGTCGCCGTCGTCGCAGAGTCCCCAACCTTGCGTCTCGTACGTGTGCGTCTCCAGCAGCTCGAACGTCTCGACGTCGTAGCGGTAGGCGATCCCCTCGGTCCATGTGAGCTGGATGGCCTCGCCATCGACGATGGTCAGACCCTCGGCGAACACATCGTCGACCGGGATCGAACGAAGGACGTCTCCCGTGTCCGGATCGAGCTCTCGGAGCGTCGATTGGCCGATCAGACCCGTGCTCTCGTAGAGCCGGTCGCCATCGAGTTCGAAGCCCTGGGTGAATGCGCCCGTGTCGTGGGGGATCGTGTCCAGCACGGTGATGGTTCCCGTCCGCGGCTCGGTCCGCGCTTCCGGATCACCGATGGCGGAATCCTCGATCGCCGGGAAGTCATCGTCTGCGGCCAGCGAAGCATCGCCCTCCGGAGCGCTCACCACGTCCGCGTCCGAAGCGAGCGCGCTCATGTCGTCGATCGCCGAGGTGGTGAGCGACGTGCCCGACGACCAGAACGAACGGGCAACGAGCAGCAACCCGAGAGCGAGACAGAGCCCGCCGACACCCAACAGGAGCCGTCGGCCTGCGGCCGGGTTCACTCGCCCTCGGCGGGTGCCGGAGCCGGCAACTGGCCGGGATCGACCTGTCCGTCGACGAAGACCTGCTCGAGGATGGGCAGATCCGGGGCCTTCTCGCGGTACAGGAAGCCGCTGCCGATCCGAATGCTGCACTGCTCCTCGACGTACTCGAGCGTTGCTGCGACGGACACGTTCGGCTGAGTGACGAGGGCCACCCAACGATCGGAGAGATCGGAAGCAGCGATCTCCTCGAGATCCCACAGCAGGGGTTCGGCGACCGCCACCATGTCGGCGAAGTGTGCGGCCGATGCATCGAAGTCGGCGTCGATGAGCCCGAGGCGAAGTGCCGACGCAGCGGTGTAGAAGTTCAAGGCCACCTTCTGGGGTGCGCCCAGCAGCCCGGACTCGAGCGGATCGATGCGGTCGGTGTTGACGATGACGGGCGATGGCTGAGCGGTGGGCGGAGGCGCTTCCGTCGTCGTGGTGTTCTCGCCCTCCGGTGGCTCTGGAATGCTGGCACCTTCGGCAATTGCTGCGGCCGACGCGACCGTGCGGGCCTCACGGACCTCGACCGGGATGTCGCCGTCGGCATGCATGCCCACGTCCACCGTCAGGTCGCCCGGATTGTTGAGCGGGTCGCCGGCCTGGTTGACGAGGACGATGCGAATGGCAGAGAGATCCTCGCGGAATGCGGCGGAGAGACTGCACAGTCGCTGGTTGTCGTCGACGATCGTGGTGGTGGTCGTCTCGGCGATCGTGGTCGACGTGGTGGTGGTGACGGCGTCGGCCGTGCGGGCCTTCGCTTCCGCACGATCGTCGTTCAGCTTCGCGAAGAGCCAGAAGATCATCATGGCGACGAGCACGACGACAACGGCGCCCCGAAGCTCCCGTGCCAGCACATGTGATCGTTTCATCGAAGCGATTCTACGGGGTGGCGCGACCTCGGATGCGTCAGCGGCCGGAACACCTCCGCCGTCGAATTGCGTGCCGAAACGGGCCGCGCCTACGTTCGCGGCCATGCGTTCGGCATGGAAGCGACTCGCGCTCTTCTTTCTCATCGTTCTCGCCCTTGTTGCGGTTGTGGTTGTGGCCACCAGAAGCGAGCCGAGGTCCAACCTCCTCCTCGTCGGCCAGGTCGGCTTTCTGGCGGTCGCCTCGTACCTGCTGACGTTCCTCGTCTGGCCTCGCAAGTCACGCGTGTCCGATGCGCACCCGAGCCACGGTCGCCCGTCGGCGGTCCCCGAAGAACCCGCCCTCGTCGACGACAACCGACCCGTCCTCGTCATCGGCGACCGTCCCGCCGGCTCTCGTCCGGGTTCCAGCGTCCACTGGCGCGACACCCCGACCATGCGAGCGGCACGCGGCCGTCGGCCGGGTCCACGACCCAACAGCGAGATTCGGTGGCCGGCCGGTCGCTGAGCCCACCGGTGGGCGAATGAGCCCGATTCTCTTCTAGGCTGGCCGCCGAGCACAGGCCGGTGCCCGAACGGGCAGGCCACTGGCTGGCGGAGAGTGGAGTTCCATCATGGTCAAGGTTCCGAAGGGCTATCGCAGCCGGAACGTGGAGGATCGACGCGGAAGTCGTCGTTCCAGCGGCGGCGGCTTCGGCTTCCCGACCCGCCGGAGCAGCGGTGGCGGCGGACTCAGCGGCGGCGGACTCGGTGGGCAGATGGGCGGCGGCAGCCTGAGCCCCGGCGGCATGCCATCCGGACGGCGCGGCTGCGGCGGCGGTGGCATGGGAATGATCATCGTCCTGGTACTCGTCGTTTTGCTCGCCAGCCAGTGCCTCGGTGGCGGCGACGCTGTACCGACCTCGACCGGCGGCACCAGCAGCGGCGGCTCCAGCGCAACGTTCGATCCGAGCAACTACTCGGACGCCGAGAACGATGCCTTCGATCTGGTCAACTTCGTCCTCGACGATGTGCAGGACTATTGGAAGCGGGAGTTCGCCGCATCCGGCCAGGACTACCCGGAGGCCGGGCTCGTCATCTTCGATCGTGACGTGCGAACCGGTGGGTGCGGAACGGCCTCCTCCAACGTCGGGCCGTTCTACTGCCCGGCGGACAGCAAGTCCTACATCGACATCCCGTTCATGTTCCGGCTGCAGGACCAGCTGGGCGCCGAGGGTGATTTCGCGCAGGCCTACATCCTCGCCCACGAGATCGGCCACCACGTACAGAACGTGCTCGGCATCAACGCAGAGGTGCGCAGCCGTCAGAGCGGAGCCTCCCGAGCAGAGTCGAACGGGTTGCAGGTGCGCATGGAATTGCAGGCGGACTGCCTCGCCGGCATGTGGGCCCGCGACGCAGAGATTCGTGGAGACATCCTCGATGCCGGCGACCTTCAGGAGGGTGTGGACGCCGCTGGAGCGGTTGGCGATGACGCCATCACCGGAAGCACAAATTCCGAGAACTTCACGCACGGCACGTCGGCGCAGCGCGTTCGCTGGTTCACTATTGGTTTCGACACCGGTGACTTCAGCGCCTGCAGCACCCTCGACCTTTCCGACGGAGAACTCTGAACCAATGCGAACCGCCTCCAACGCTGGAGGCACGGCCCGCAGCGTGGCCGTGGCCGGCGTCGACAAGTCGTTTGACGACACTGCCGTCCTCACCGGCATCGACCTCGCCGTCGAACCAGGTGAGAGCCTCGCCCTGCTCGGCCCCAGTGGCTGTGGCAAGACGACCCTGCTGCGCCTGATCGCCGGACTCGAACGCCCGGATGCCGGAACCATCACGGTCGGCGACACGCCAATGGCCGCCCCCGGCACCTGGGTGCCGCCGGAGAAGCGCCAGATCGGCATGGTCTTCCAGGATTGGGCGCTCTTCCCGCACCTCACCGTGGGCCGCAACGTCGGATACGGCCTGCCACGTGCCGAGCGCGACGGCCCTCGAGTCGAGGAAGCCCTGGCGATGGTCGGACTGGCGGATCTGATCGACCGCATGCCGAACACCCTCTCCGGCGGTCAGCAGCAGCGCGTCGCCCTGGCCCGGGCCATCGCTCCGCGTCCGACGGTGCTGCTGCTCGACGAACCGTTCTCGAACCTCGACTCGGCCCTCCGGGTCGGTGTCCGTACCGAGGTGCACCGGCTGCTCGTCGATCTCGGCATCACCAGCATCTTCGTCACGCACGACCAGGAAGAGGCGTTCGTGCTGGGCGACCGCGTCGCCGTGATGCAGTCCGGACGAATCGAACAGGTGGCCACACCGGCCACGTTGTATCGTCGCCCCGCCAGCGCCTGGATCGCCTCCTTCGTCGGCGATATGAACCTGCTGAAGGGCGACGCCAGCGGTTCGGTCGCGTCGACCGCACTCGGTGACGTGTCGCTCGTCGAGGACGCACACGGCTCCGTGGAGCGGTTGTTGCGACCCGAAGACCTCACCATCGAACGCGGCGGCGACGCCGAAGTGACCCTCATCGAGTTCTACGGACACGACCAGATGCTGAGCGTTCGGCTGGCGAACGGGGTCGATGTGCTCGTCCGCACGACGGCCCGCGACGAATGGCGCCGAGGCGATCAGGTGCGTGTCGGCTGGACGGGAGCGGACGCCGTCGCGTTCGCCTGAGCGCCTTCGATTCGTTCTTCGACGGCTGCGGTTGCCAGAATGTCCCTCGAAAGTGTGGGGGGTCAGTTGAAACGAAGCAGCGTCGCCATCGGCGATCGTCGGATGTCCTATGTCGAAGCTGGCGACGGTGCCCCCATCGTCCTGCTGCACGGCAATCCCACGTCGTCATACCTGTGGCGCAACGTGCTCCCGCATCTCGAGGGGTGCGGCCGGCTGATTGCCCCGGACCTGATCGGCATGGGGCACAGCGACAAGCTGCGTGACCATGGCCCCGGGGTGTACCGATTCGTCGAACATCGCGGCTTCCTCGATCAGTTCCTCCGCTCCGTTGGTGCCACGGAAGACGTCACCTTCGTCCTCCACGACTGGGGCTCGGCCCTGGGCTTCGATTGGGCCCATCGCCATCCAGAAGCGGTCTCCGGCATCGCGTACATGGAGGCGATCGTCTGCCCGTTCGTCTGGGACGAGTGGCCCGAACGAAGCGCCGAGGTGCTGCGAGCGCTGCGATCCCCTCAAGGGGAAGCGATGGTGCTCGACGAGAACGTGATGATGGAGGAAGTTCTCCCGCTACTCACACTCGATCCGATGAGCGCCGAGGACCTCGCCCTCTATCGAGCCCCGTTCCAGGATCGCGGTGAGAGCCGACGTCCTGTCCTCACCTGGCCGCGTGAGCTCCCGATCGAGGGCACGCCGACCGACGTCACCGAGATCGTCTCCGCCTATGGGACGTGGCTGCAGACGGCGGAGGTGCCGAAACTCTTCATCAACGGCGAACCGGGAGCAATCCTCACCGGGTCAGCCCGTGAGTACTGCCGGAGCTGGGCGAATCAGACCGAGGTCGTCGTTCCAGGACGGCATCTCCTGCCGGAGGACTCTGCCGATGCGATCGGTCAGGCGATCCGGATGTGGCTGGACGAACGACGCTGACTCAGGCCCGAATGCGTTGCTCGCGGGCAACGAGAACCGAGCCGAGGAGCACCATCGCCAGACCGCCGAACGTCAGCGTCCAGAGCAGGTCGTTCGGTCCGGTGAGCGCAAGTTCCGGCGCCGCCGGGACTTCAACTTCGCCGAGGACCTCAGGCTCGACCGGAACGACCGGAGGAGCGAGGTCGGCGTTCGGACCGGCGATCTCCACGTCGTCGCCGGGAGCGTCATCGACCGGCGTCGAGCTGTCGTTCTGCGGCGGGGTGTCGGCCGGAGGCATCACGATGGGGCCGATCGGGGGCACGATCTCGGCCGCCGGGGGTTCTTCCTGGGGAACCAGGTCAGCCGGCGGATCGGGGAGGATCGGGTCGACCGGGGGCACGATTTCCGTGACGGGCTCGTCGACGTCGACGGGAGAGAAGCCAACGCACACCACGTCGATCGAGTTCACGCCGCCGACGCCGCGATGGTGCACGGCGATCTGGGTGGCGGCGGGGACCGTGAGGGCCGGGAAGGTGACCGATGCGTGGTCCTGATCGTCAGCGAGGTCCGGGGTGATCGGGGAGTTCCAGGCACCGTCGAGCTGGACGTACCACTGCTCTTCGGTCTGCGTGGGGTCCGGCTGTTCGCTGTGGAAGTCGTGACTGACGAGTGTGACGTCGTACGTGCCGGCGGGAAGGTCGATCGCGAACGGGCCCGCCGAATCGCTGATGCCGTCGTTGAGGAGCCGGGTGCCGGCAAGGCCGAAGCTGTGGGTGCCGCATCCGTCCTGCGCACCTGCGGCCGTGGGCAGCAGGGTGAGCGTGCCCAGCACGAGGGTGCCAAGGGCGATGATCCGCTTCGTTGTGGTGGCGATGGAGACCATGGGGGGGAGTCCTTCCAGGTGGATGACGTTCACCCTAATGCACACGTACTGAAGGATTTTCGCGAGAGAAGCTCACGCACAGTGTGTGAGTGAAGGGCTACGCGCTCGCAGTGACCGTTTCAGTTGTGAACCAGGGGTTCCACCACCACCTGTCGGCGTGCCAGCACCATCGGTGAGATTTCAACCGGAAGATGAACCAGACGGCCCGGAACGGTCAAATGATGGCGATCTCGTTACGGTTCGCTCAACGGTGCGGATCGGGCGCCGAGGAGCGCAATCAGGTCCGTCGGGTCGAGGGACAGGTCGAGGCCGCGACGGCCGGCACTCACGTAGATCTCGTCGATGATCTCGGCGGTTTCGTCGATGAACGTTCGCCGCGGCGTCCGCTGTCCGAACGGGCTGATCCCTCCGGCCACGTAGCCAGAGCTTCGTTCGGCTGCGCCGACGGTTGCCATCGTCGCCTTCTTCGATCCGGCGGCTCGGGCCAACGCCTTCAGCCCCAGTCGGCCGGACACGGGGACGATCGCCACCACCAGCTCGCCGCTGTCGAGCTCGGCCATCAGCGTCTTGAAGACCACATCGGCCTCGACTCCCAGCAGCTCGGCCGCCTCCATCCCGAACGACTCCGCCGCGGGGTCGTGGTCGTACGGGTGCAAAACGTACGAGACCCCGGCCTCGTCGAGTGCGACACAGGCCGGGGTCTTCGACACGTTCCGGACTACTTGAGAATCTGACCGAGGATCGCCTTGCCCATCGGGGAACCGAGGAGATCTCCAGCTGCGTCCATCAGGCCGCCACCATCGTCGTTGTCGTCGCCGCCGGCCAGGATGTCGAACAGTCCGCCGAGTCCCGAGTCCTGCTGACGGATCTGGTCCCGCTCTTGGCCGAGCATCGAGCCGAGTGCTCCGGCGTCATTGGCGCCGCCACCAAACAGACGCTTCGAAAGGTAGCCCATCACGATCGGCGCAAGGTAGGGGAGAAGCTTCGAAACGAGGCTGCTGCTGATCCCGGCGTTCTGGGCGACGGTCTGCTCGACGGCCGGCTGCTTGTTGCCGAACACGTGGCCGAGGATGCGAGCGCCGTCGGATCCCATCGCGCGGCTGGCGTATCCGCCACTGAGCAGCGGACCGAGCATGTCCAGGATCGATCCGTCGTGGTCCTTCGACATCGCTCCGAACAGCGCTTCGGCGCCGCTCGGCTGCCGGGCCGAACCCGAGAGGGAGCCGAGCAGCATCGGCAGCGCCGCGGCGACGGCCTTTCCCGTCGACTGTTGATCTGCACCGACCAGTCCCGCCAACTGGCCAATCGTGTCGCCTCCGAACTGCTGGGCGAGTCCGGTGAGAAGTGAATCTGACATGTGGTTTCCTCCTTGATCGCGAAACCAAGGGCACTCTAGTCGTCGCGACCGCAGCGCCGCCTTGGTGTCAACGGATGGGGCGTGCGCCCGCCACCTGAAGCGCCTGCGGGACGACGTCGATCGTCAACGGGGTGGTCCGGACCGATTCGCCGTCGCCCCAGAGAGCGAGGTCTGGGGTGGTGATCCGCCATCGGGTGCCGGTCGCCCGTTTCACCTCGGGTCGATCGAGGGTGGCTCCGCTCTTGCGGCCGAGGTGGATGAGCATGCCGCGCCGGCTGATGCCTTCCATGGCGGTCATGTGGGCCTGGCCGTCGTCGGCGACGGCATCCCGGCAGATCAGCGCGCCGCCTCCGAAGTAGCGGGTGTTGCCGATGGCGAGCATGGCGGAGTCGATCGTGTGGGGCGTTCCGTCCACCTCGACGTCGACAACCACCCGCGAGAAGTCGGGGAGTTCGAGCGCCATGGCGAGCGTGTACACGGCGGGTCCTGGCCGGAAGCGCATTGCGTTGGCCCGAGCGTTGATGTCGGCCGGGAAGCCGAGGATGGCGACGGTGGCGATCCACCGGTCCTCGTGGTTGTCGGTGCGAACGCGGAGCAGGTCGACGGGAACCGGGTCGGCGAGGGCGCGGGCGGGATCGGGTCGGGAGAGGTCGAGGGCCTTGGCGAAGTCGTTTCCCGTTCCGGAGGGGACGAGTCCGACCGGGATGTGGGTTTCGGCGACTTCCTGGATGGCGAGGTGCACCATGCCGTCTCCGCCGGCGACGACGAGTCGTTCGATGTCGCCGCGGTCGACGGCATGGGCGAGCGCAGTGGAGGATGCCTCGGCGCTCGGGCCGGTGAGGTCGACGACCGTCAGCCCCTGCGCTTCGTAGATGTCCGTGAGCGACTGTGCCTTGGAACGGCTGAGCCGGGACCCGCCGCTCGGGCTGCGCAGAAGGTGGACCGTGGTCATCCGCCGAGTCCAGCGGATCCAACCCCACAGGTCAAGGTGCCTGGCACCATCTGCACCTCGCGATGGGGTATGCGCTTGTGGGTCAGCGTTCGATGCGGTCGAGGACCACGACAGCTCGACCGAGCTCCCGAGAACGAACAAGGTCGACGTGGCCCAGAAAGGCCCACTCGTCGTGGCCGTCCGGGTCGCGGATGACCTGACGGACCTCGGCCCGATCACCCGACCAGTCTCCATCGACCTGGAAGAACTCCGGGCCGCGGGCATCCGTTCCGGTGAGCACCCCGTCGTGCTCCTCCCAGTACCCGACGGTCGCCGCCTCGACCTCTTCGACCGAGAGCTTCGGTGTCGGACGACGCTCCTCATCGAGCCCATGGTCGGGATCGGTGGCGGTCGAGAGTGCGACGTGGTCCCGGCGGGACAGCAACATCACCCAACGGAACGCCTCGTTGCGCACCATCACCCGGAAGGCCCGCTCGTTCGCCGTGACGTCACGCGCCTGCGGATCCTCCTCGATGGCGATGCCCGTGTCCTCGTCGATCTCCGGCGGGTTCGTCAGACGCTCCCACTCGTCGATGAGGCTGGAATCGACCTGACGAACCAACTCGCCCAACCACTCGATGATGTCGACGACCTCGTCCGTTTTCTCCGAATCCGGCACCGTCTGCACCATCGCCCGGTATGCGTCGGTGAGGTAACGAAGCACAAGCCCTTCGGATCGTTTCATCCCGTACTCGGAGACGTATTCGCTGAACGTCATGACCCGTTCGAAGAGCTCGCGGGCGACCGACTTCGGCTTGACGTTCTCCTGCCCGACCCACGGGTGCCGGGTACGGAACCCGTCGAAGGCGCCGTACAGCTCTTCCCGGAGTGGCTTCGGATATTCGACGGTTTCGAGGCGCTCCATGCGTTCCTCGTATTCGATGCCTTCCCGCTTCATCTCTCCAAGCAGGTCGGTCTTGGCCTTGTCGAGCTGCGCCGCGAGGATCGCTCCCGGGTTCTCGAGCACGCTCTCGATGACCGACAACACGTCGAGTGCATGGCCGGGTGCGTCACGGTCGAGGCTCTCGATGACCTCGAGCGCGAAAAGGCTGAGTGGCTGGTTGAGCGCAAACTCGTCCTGGAGGTCGAGCGTGACCCGTACGAGCCGACCCTCGTCGTCGGGCTCGTCGAGCGCTTCGACAACCTCGGCGTCAGCGAGCGAGCGGTACATCGAAATGGATCGACGGATGTGGGTGCGCTGCTGCTTGCGTGCCTCATGGTTGTCGGTCAGGAGCTGTCGGACTGCCGCACAACCACCGGGCTGTTCCGTGGACGGCGGTCGGTCGAGCAGGTTGAGCAGCATCTGGTGGCTGATTCCGAAGCTCGACACCATCGCTTCGGGCTGGCCGTGCACCAGTTTCGTGAACGTGTCTTCGGTCCAATGGGCGTAGCCGCGCTCCGGCGGCTTCTTCTTCTGAACCTTCTTCTTCTTTTTCGGGTCGGCGGCCGCCTTGCGTTCGGCCTGCTCGTTCTCGATCACGTGCGGCGGCGCCTGCACCCAGACGGTGCCCTCGTCATCGAAGCCCTTGCGCCCCGCCCGTCCGGCGATCTGTTGGAACTCTCGCACCGTGAGGATGCGCACCCGCTGGCCGTCGTACTTGTACAGCTGCGTGAGCAGGACGGAGCGGATTGGCACGTTCACCCCGACGCCGAGCGTGTCGGTGCCGACGATGACCTTCAACAGGCCCTGCTGCGCCAGCTTCTCCATGAGGAGTCGGTATTTGGGGAGCAGGCCGGCGTGATGGATGCCGACGCCGTGCGACAGGAACCGTTTGAGGTCCTTGCCGATGGGGGAGTCGAATCGGAAGTTGCCGACCGCCTCCTTGATCGCCGCCTTCTCGTCTTTGGTGCAGATGGCGAGGCTGGTGAACGACTGGGCGGCCTCGAGCGCCGACTTCTGGGTGAAGTAGACGACGTAGGCCGGGGCCCGCCCGGTGGTCAGCAGCGCTTCGACCGACTCGTGGATCGGTGAGTGGCGGTAGTCGAAGTCGAGGGGAACGGGTCGCTCCGTGCTGGAAACGGTGACCGTGTCGCGGCCGGTGCGAGCGGTGAGGTCTTCCTCGAACCGGGCGGTCGGGCCGAGCGTCGCCGACATCAGGAGGAACTGGGTGTTGGGCAGCTGCAGCAGCGGGACCTGCCAGGCCCAGCCGCGCTGCGGATCGCTGTAGTAGTGGAACTCGTCGACGACGGCGAGACCGACGTCGGCGGCAGCGCCACGACGGAGCGCCAGGTTGGCCAGAATCTCCTGGGTGCAACAGATGATCGGAGCGTCGGGGTTGACCGAGGCGTCGCCGGTGATCATGCCGACGTTGTCCGAGCCGAGCTCTCGACTCAAGGCAAAGAACTTCTCGGAGACCAGCGCCTTGATCGGAGCGGTGTAGAAACTCCGTTCGCCCCTGGCCATGGCGGCGAAGTGGCCGGCCATGCCCACCAGCGATTTCCCGGAGCCGGTTGGCGTCGCCAGGATCACATGGTTTGCGGCAAGGAGCTCGAGGATGGCTTCTTCCTGCGCCGGATAGAGCTCGAGCCCGATGGACAGGCTGTGTTCGATGAACGCGTCGATCAGCGCGTCAGGGTCCGCTCCGGAAGGTGGAAGGTGATCGAGGAGGGAGATGGCTCAGCCGCTCAGCGGGTGACGCCGAAGCGCTCGAGTGCGGCCGAGGTGCGGTCGAGCAGGTACTGGGGGACGCCGAATGCGTTGTCGGCGGCACCGCCACCGCCACCAGCATCGTCAGCGCCGTCGGCGCTCACACCCTGCTCGGCGGCCAGGGCGGCCGCTTCCTTGGCGGCATGCCACTGCTCCCAGGCACGGGAGATGACGATGTCGTCGTGGTCGACGTGGCCGAGCAGTTCGCCGTTCTTGAACCGCACCCAGTAACGCTTCCAGGTGATGCCATTTGCCATCGCCACCTTGCCCTCGGTACCGGCGGGAACGCCGGGGAGGTCGGTGGTGGCGCGGACCTTGGCGCCACTGCGAATCGGTGCTGCGAGATCAACCCTCTTGGCCATGCGCCTCAGGTTACTGGCGTGAGCGACCGGTGGCAGCGTTCGGACTGCACGAGATTTCTCACGAAAGTTCCGGAATGCGTCGGCAGGCGGCTGGGTTCCGGGCCGCATGACTTCTCGACTGTGGTTGCTCGTTGCGATGTTCGGGCTGGTGGCCGCCGCCTGTGGCTCATCGGAGGCGGACGTGGCGGCCGCCGATGCGGACTCGGCTGATGGGACGTCCACGGTCGCTCCCGAGGTGGCCGAAGCCGACGACGGCGACGACGCAGCGGACGATGCGACGGCCACGACCGTGATCTCCGGACCGACCACCACGTTCGTGCCCGCGCTCGAGGGCCCGTTCGACCTCTCCGGGGGCGCCGTCAGCGGCGCCAACGAGGACGCCGTGATCACCGACCCGGACGGAGCTTCGAACCGAAGTGCCGTCCTGCAGCCGCTGTCCTGGCCGACGGACTGGACCCGTCGAACCGTCGAGGATTGGAACGAGTTCCTTGCCGGTCTCGGCGGGTCGGATCCGAGAGACGGCATCCCGCCGCTCGATCAACCCGTGTTCGAAACGGTTGCGCTCGCCGGACAGTGGCTCGGCCCGCGTGAGCCCGGCGCACTGGTGCAGTTCGAGGGAGAAGCCCGCTTCTACCCGTTGTCGATCCTCACCCGCCACGAAATCGTGAACGACGCATTCGGGGACGTTCCTGTTGCCGTCACGTTCTGCCCGCTGTGCAACACGGCGATCACCTTCGACCGCAGGGTCGACGGCGAGGTCCTGCGGTTCGGCGTCTCCGGCCTCCTTCGCAACAGCGACCTGGTCATGTGGGACGACCAGACGACCTCGCTGTGGCAGCAGATCACCGGCGAGGGCGTCGTCGGCCAGTACGCAGGCACCCAGCTGGAGATCATCTCGACGGCGATCGTGTCGTTCGAGCAGTTCGCCGAGACCTTCCCCGACGGCAAGTCCCTCGCCGCAGAGAGCGGTTTCGGCCGCACCAGCTACGGAGTGAACCCGTACCAGGGGTACTCGTCCTCCTCGAACCCGTTCCTCTTCAACGGGGAGATCGACGACCGACTGCCCGCCCTGTCACGGGTGGTCGGCGTCGACCTCGGTTCCGAAACCAAGGCCTACCCCTTCGGCGTTCTGAGCGACGTTCGGGTCGTGAACGACACGGTGGGCGGCGAACCGGTCGTCGTGTTCTGGGGCGGCGAGACCGCCGATGCGCTCGACCAGTCGGTCATCGGTATCTCGGATGCGATCGGCACAGCGCTTGCCCTGGATCCCGTGGTCGATGGCCAGACGCTGACGTTCGAGTCTGCAGGGAACGACACGTTCGTGGACGCGGAGACGGGTTCCACCTGGACCGTGCTCGGCCTGGCGATCGACGGACCACTCGAGGGCACCCAGCTCGGCACAGTCGTGCATCGCAATGAGTTCTGGTTCGCCTGGCAGGCGTTCTTCGGCGCAGAGAACGTCTTCGCAAGCTGATCGAACCGTCGCCGCCGGTGGCGGGGACGGTTGAGCGTCGCGCCTAGAGGTAGGTGCCGGGCCGGGAGGCTGCGTCGATCGGTTCCTGGGGAGCGCCCGGGGCGGCGGGAGCGCCTGGTGCGCCGGGGCGGCCGGCCCCTGCGCCAGCCTGCAACTGCTGGAGCTGCTGCATGGCGGCCGCCTGCTGGGCCATCGCCATCGCCTGGAAACCCTGGTGCAGGCCCTGCAACCAGCCGACGAGCTGCGCCTGGGCGATCCGGAGTTCTCCTTCGGACGGCACGTCGTCGCCACAATCGATGCAGAGCTGGAATTCGCGGAGCTCGTCGAGCAGGTCTTTCGAGATGGTGTCTTCGAGCGCCTCCATGGTTTCGCCATGGATCTTGGCGAGCAACGCCCGGCCGCCTTCGTCGAGCGGGGCTTCGCGGGCCTCGGCCATGAGCGACTGGGTCATCGTGCCGAGGCGGATCAGCTTGGCAGCGTCGGTGATGGTCGACGTGGATTCCTCGACCGGTGCGGGCGGCATGGCTGCAGCTTCGGCGGGGGGCGTCTGGTCGCTCATTGCAATCTTCCTTCGTCGTTCTTCTCTCAAGGATACGGCATGAGCGGGCATCGTTCGCCCGCGTGAAAGGTTTGCGGTGCAATGGCCGATAGTGGAGGGATGCATCTCCTCCGCCGGTCCGGTTCCGGCCGACGTCTGACGCCGCTGCGTGCGCTGCTCCTGGCCGTCGCGTTGGTGGGCGCGGGATGTTCCAGCGGTGGGACAGATGCTGCGGAACCTGGTCTGGACGATGGCCCGGCCCGGCTGGCGCTCGAACCCGGGGACGATCCGGCGCAAGCAGTCGATCAGCTTGCGGTGCCGCCCACGACGACAGCTCCCACCGACCTCGATGCCCCTCCGGCCGATGCCTTGGCGTCCACCGAGGGTGCTTCGCCGGACGATGCGCCACCAAGCGATGCAGCGGGGGAAGTTGACGAGGCCGAGGGCGCACCGACTGTCGAAGAGCAGGACGGTGACGAAGACCTCGCCCCGGTTGTCGATGATGCGGACGCGCTCGTCAGCCAGCTCGTGGCGTTCGTCGAGACGGAACGCGGGCATCGGTTCGCTCAACCGCCGAGCATCCAGTGGTTGCCCGACGCAGCCTTCGCCGCAGCAGTGGCCGATCTCATCGCTGCCGACGCCGCACGCTTCTCCGCAGAACTCGACGATCAGACCCGGCTGCAACGAGCGCTGGAGATCCTCGGACCGGATCAGGACCTCGTGTCGATCCAAGAATCCTTCGGCGATGCCGGGATCACTGCGCTCTATGACCCGAACACCGGCGTCATCAGCGTGCGGGATGAGGCCATCTCACCGCTGCTGCGAACGAGCCTCGTCTTCGAACTGACGCGAGCCCTCGACGACCAACAATTCGGCATTCGTGGGCCAGAGGGCGTGACGGCAGTTGCCGAAGTCGAATGGGCTCGGGCTGCGCTCGTCCATGGCTCAGCCGCAGAGATCACGAACCGATACCGGGCCACGATGTCCGCCGCCGACATCGCGCAAGAGGAGAGCCAGGTGGCGGCGCTTCCTCGCAACGTCTCGCTCTCGCTCTTCACCGACTCGTTCCTGGAGTTGCAGTTCGGTCGCCAGTTCTATGGCGAAGCCGCCGTGGCCGGCCTGTGGGACGTCGGCCAGTCTGCGGTCGATGCGGCGCTGGCGGACCCGCCCGAGAGCAGCGAGTGGCTGATCGCCGGCGCAGCCGCCGACGCGCCAGATGCGGTGGCCACCCCACCAGCGGATGCGGCCCCGATCGCAGCGGGCGTGTGGGGGCAGGCGGGCTGGATCGCGCTCTTCACCGGACTGTTCACGCCGGAGGAAGCCGAGGCGCTCACCGACGGGTGGGGCGGCGATGCCTGGGTGCTCTGGGAGGCAGGTACCCAGTCGTGCGTTCGGCTGCACCTCACGGCTGATTCGCCCGAGGCGCTCGACCGCTACGCAGACGCGTTGGATCAGTGGGCGGGCGAGGGTGACCGACAGCTGTTCTTCCCCACAGCGGACCTCATCCGGGTGACCGCCTGCGGGTGATGGGTCAGTTGACGGCGGTTCCTGCGTAGGGCGCCGGATCCTTCGGACCCGGAATGGCGATCGGCGTCCAACCAGTGATGTCGGAAACAGCCTCGGCCACAGCACGCCATGCGGCCGGGTCCCAGCCCTCGGCCGAAGCGATGATGGCGCCGTCCTGACGCACGAGCGTGAGCGCCGGCAGGGTGCTCAGGCCGAGTGCCTTCGTGGCCGTGTAGTCCGGGTCGGCGAACGACAGGAACTCTTCCGCGTACGGACCGAGGAACTGCTTTGCCCCATCTTCGGGGGCGGTCGCCAGCCACACGTTGCGCACGCCGGCACCGCGGTAGTGGTGGAACACCCGCTGCATCGTGTCCAACAGCCACGAACTCTCGTGGGTGTAGGGGTCGATCGTGCCGACCAGCATCGGGAAGGTGGTCAGCCAGTCGCTGAAGGGGCGAGCGTCGCCGTTCAGCGGGTTGAGTTCGGGGTCTCCGTCGAGTGCAGCCACGGCGGAAACGGTAGCGGAAACCGGCCCGATCCGCACTGCTTGACGGCACTCTTGCGGAGTACCATCGTCACGTGCACCCGATCGAACGTCTCCGGTATGTGGCTCGGGCGGGGTCGGCGCCGGACCGCATCCTCGTCGCCGAGGCGATGCCGGCCTTCAGCGCCTTCGCCGGAAACCCGGGGGCACTCCTGGTCGCTCTGCGGCAGCTGATCCAACGCCAGCCCGAGTCGCCGGGCCTGCTCGTGCTTGGATCCCGGGTGCTGGCGTCGCTGGAACCGATCGACGCCGGTTGGGAGTTCGTGGACGAGCTTGCCAACGATCGGACGAACGACCACGCCGACGATCTGGCCCAACACGAGGCCGGCGGCATCGAGCTCATCGAATCGATCGCCTCCGGACCGGAGGGCTTCCTGTGCCCGCCGGGCGCTGCAGCGTGGATCGCCGAAGGGCGCGCCGCCGGTCGGAGCATCGCCGTCGTGACGCCGTTGGGGAGTCGGTTGCCCCGTCTGCTCTGGCGCGGATGGCTCGACCGCAACGGCGAACCGTCGACCGATCGGCCGCACAACGATCTGATTCCTGTCGCCGACGTCGAAGAGATCGTCGGTCCAGATGGGGTTCAGCCGGCGGCGGCGTGGTCCTCGGACTGTTCCGACATGCCCGAGCTGTCCTCGTTCTGATCCTCTCGGATCTCGTCGAGGTCCACGGTTGGTGCAACCTCGTCGGCCCGGAGTGCGTTTCGGAGCTCGGCGATCACTCGTGACTGCTGCTCGTCGCTCATCGAGCTACCGCTCGGCAGGCAGAGCCCACGCTTGTAGTGGCGGTTCGCATTGGCGCCGCCGTGAATCTCGCTGTCGCTGTAGATGGTCTGCAGGTGCATCGGCTTCCACGCCGGTCGAGCTTCGATGTTCGCCTCGTCCAACGCCTTGCACACCTCGTGCGGCGTCGGATGGAGCTTCGGGTCGAGGGACAGGACGGTCAGCCAACCGTTGCCGCGTCCGAAGCTGTTCTGGCTCGCGATGTGCACACCGTCGATGTCGCCGAGCTCCTCGACGTATCGGGCATGCAGCTCGCGGGTGCGACCGACCATCTCGTCGAGACGGTCGAGCTGGGCCTTGCCGATCGCCGCGAGGACGTTCGACATGCGGTACGCGTAGCCGAGCTCGTCGTGTTCGAAGTGCAGGGCCTCGGTGCGGGCCTGCGTGGCGAGGTGCCGGGCGCGATCGATGAATGGCTTCGGGCCGACGAGCGCGCCGCCGCCACCGGTCGTGACGATCTTGTTGCCATTGAAGCTGAAGACGCCGAGGTCGCCGAGACTGCCGGCGGGCCGACCCCGATAGCTGGCGCCGAGTGCTTCGGCCGCGTCTTCGATGATCGGGATGTCGTGGTGGTCGCAGATCTCGCGGATCGCGTCGTAGTCGGCGCAGTTGCCGTAGAGGTCGACGGTCATGACGGCGGCCGGTGTACGACCAGCGCCGACGAGCGACTCGAGTGCCTCCGCGAGCATCGTGGGGTCGATGTTGCCGCTGTGGGCGTCGGCGTCCACGAAGTACGGCACGGCGCCGCAGTAGCGGACGGCGTTGGCGGAAGCGACGAAGGTCAGGCTGGGCACGATGACGGTGTCGCCACGCACGACGCCGAGCACGCGGAGTCCGAGGTGCAGGGCGGACGTACCGCTGGTGACTGCGAGGGCGGCCTCGGTGCCGGCTCGGTCGGCGATCGCGGCTTCGAAGTCGGCGAGCGCGGGACCCGTCGGGGCGATCCAATTGGAATCGAACGCGGCGAGCAACGCTTCACGTTCGTGGTTGGTCATGTGGGGCGGGGAGAGGTGAATCCGCTCGGGCTGCGGCTGGTCACCCGTCATGTTGTCTTCCATCCCTACGTCCTTTGGAACTCTGGGTCGTACGGCCCGTGGCGGCGGGCCTCTGGGCCTATCGGCAGGTCCGACCGTGAGTGGAGGTGTGTGCTACAACGATTCGGTGCTGCGACAGACCGGCCCAGAACTCGTGTCCGGGGTCCGTCGCTGGTGGCCGGAGGTCGCCCGCGACCTTCCCTGGCGGGCCATCAGGGATCCGTGGGCCATCCTCGTGAGCGAGACGATGGCGCAGCAGACACAGGTGGCCCGGGTCGTGCCGAAATGGGAGGCGTTTCTCGAACGGCTGCCGGCGCCGACCGCTGCCGCTGAGGCCGGGGTCGCGGTCGTGGTCGAGCTGTGGGACGGGCTCGGATACAACCGGCGAGCCGCGCAGCTGCACGCCTGTGCCGTGGCGATCGCCGAGCGCCACGACGGCGACGTTCCCGACGACCTCGAAGCGCTGCTGGCGCTCCCGGGCGTCGGGCCGTACACGGCTCGGGCCGTGCTTGCGTTCGCGTTCGAGGAGGACGTGGCCGTGCTGGACACCAACGTCGGTCGGGTGCTGGCCCGATGGTCCGGGAAGTCCTTGGCGCCGAAGGACGCCCAGGCGTTGGCGGACGAGCTCGTTCCCGCCGGCGCGGGGTGGGAGTGGAACCAGGCGCTGCTCGACTTCGGCGCCATGCGGTGCACGAAGCGGTCTCCGGCCTGTGGCGAATGCCCACTCACCTCCTGGTGCTCGTGGTCGGGGGTCGGCCCGGATCCGGCGGTTGGCTCAGCTGCCGTGAGCACGGGGCAATCCCGCTTCGAAGGGTCGGACCGCCAGGGCCGCGGTCGACTGGTGGCGGCGCTGCGATCCGGGCCGGTGGCCGGCGAGGACATCGCTGACGTCATGGGGTGGCCGGACGATCAGCCTCGGGCTCGCCGAGTCGCGGAGACGCTGATCGGTGACGGGTTGGCCGTGTTTCGGGGCGGAACGTGGCGCCTGCCCTGACCACACGCGGTGATTCTCGTCACACGAACTTCACCCGCAGGTAACTTTCGTTCTAACGTCGGATCAGCGTGCAAATGGTTGGATCACGTCCATAGCGGACGGGAGAGGGTGGCAGTGCCTGCGGGAGTTTCGGTCTCGTTCTTCGGTGTCCGTGGCTCTACGCCGTGTTCGTGCCCCGAAATGAGCCGCGTTGGCGGCAACACCTCTTGCGTGGTCATCCAGCGGGAGGGTGAGCAGCCCATCATCTGCGACATCGGCACCGGCCTTCGCTTCTACGGCCTGAGCCTCGATGCCGAGACCTTCGACGGGGCCATCCTCGTCAGCCACCTGCACTGGGACCATGTGCAGGGCCTTCCGTTCTTCCCGCAACTCCTTCGGCAAGGCTCCACGGCGACGATCTACGGTCCTCCAGAAGCGGATCGCACCTTCGGCGAGGCCTTCTCCGGCATCGTGCGACCGCCGTACTTCCCGGTCTCGCTGGACATGCTTGCCGGCGAAATGAAGTTCGTGGACTTCGACGAGGAGTCCACGATGATCGGTACGGCCACGGTGACGGCTCGTCCGGTTCCGCATGCCGGCCGCACCAACGGGTACCGAATCGAGTGGGATGACTTCTCCGTCGCCTACATCCCGGACCACCAGGAGCCAGCCGACGGGACCTCCGTCGCAGACTCCGTGCTCGAACTCGCCGATGGTGTCGACCTGCTGATCCACGACGCCCAATTCACTCCGGAGCTCCTGGCGGCACGCATCGACTGGGGTCACTGCACGACCCGGTATGCGTGCAACGTGGCTGAGCAGGCGGGAGCCAAGCGCATCGCACTGTTCCACCACGATCCGTTGCACGACGACGACATGGTCGATGCGCTCGAGGCCGAGGCGATCGGCTGGGGTCTCGACGTCGAGGTGTTCGCCGCTCACGAACGCACGACGCTCCAGTACTGAGCGCGCTGCGGCGGACGGTCTCGTCGCCGGAGCGACAGGCGCTGGATGGTTAGCGCTTGTGGCGAGCGGCTTGAGCTGCGAGGTACGCCGCCTCGTGCACGGCCGCGGTGACCGGCGGGGCGTAGCGATCGTCGAGCTCCTGTGCGAGGTCCTTGGCGCCCCGCTGTTCCTCATCGAGGTTGGTGCCGACGAGCGAGAACAGTTCGGCCAGTTGGTCGACGTTCCCGGTGGGGTAGAGGCGTCGGCCGTTTTCGCCGTTGTCCGTTGCGTTGACGATCTCGCAGTGGGGCGAAATGTCGGAGGCAATGATCGGCAGCGCGGCTCGTCCCGCCTCGATGAGTGCCGTCGGGAGACCCTCGAGGTGTGAGCTGGTGACAAATGCACCGGCGTTGGTGAGCACCTCGGCGAGTTCGTCGCCATAGAGGGGGCCGGTGAAGATGATGTCGTCGCGGTCGATGGCAAGGTCGCGGAGGTGGGCGACGTAGTCCTCGGTGCCGGCGGCTCCGCCGACGATCACGAGGGGAAGGTCGGTGTGCGCCTTGCGGTACGCATCGATGAGCTCGTGTGGGGCCTTCTCGGGAACGAGGCGGCCAACCGAGACGTAGTAGTTCTGCGCGGTGATGCCGAAGCGTTCGAGGGTCGATCCGGCATCGACGGCTTCGATCGCGTGGGTCGAGTTCGGTACGACGGTGGTGGCGCGGCCGAATTCGGCGGCGTACTCGTCGGCGAGGGTTTGCGACACGACGAGCGTCGAGTGCGGTACGCGGGCGCTGACGGTGGCAGCGAACCGGAGGATGGCGCGTGCGCCACGGCCCCACTTGTCGCGCTTGTCGTCGCGGCCGTGCACGGTCACGAGAACGGTGGATCGGGTGAGGATGCGGGCCGCAATGGACATCAACCCGGGGCCGAGTGCGTGGAAGTGGAGCACATCGAAGTGGCGTCCGACCGCCCAGATGGTCGCACGGAAGGCGTGGATCATGGCGCCGATGCCAGGCGAGCTCGCCGCCGGCAGGTACACGAGGCGCACACCGTCGATCATCGGCGGATGCGTGTCGTAGTCCTCCGACCGGCAGAAGACCGTCACTTCGTGACCACGCGCGACCAGTTGTCGAGCGAGGACATCGACCACGGTTTCGACACCGCCGTAGTTGGCCGGCATGCCGCGCGTGCCGATCATTGCGATGCGAAGGCTCTCAGATTGACGTCGTCTGTTCATGAAGCTGCTTTTCCTGTTCCCACGCAACCCCAAAGGTAGGTTCCGCCTGGCGGGTGCGACAGAGGCCGATTGGATCACGTGAGCGGCCTGTGTATCCATCGGTCTTCCGCCCGTCGCCTTACTGGTCCGTTTGGCCCTGTATGTCGAGCGGCCGCATGTGGGTCCGGTACCGCTTCGCTCGCTCCACGTAGTTGGCCGAATTCAACAGGTTCAGCTCGAGCGAGTTCGCATCCTCCCGGAACTTGGCGGGGATGCCGAGGGCCATCGCGTTGGGTGGAACCACCTTGCCGCCCGAGACGAGTGCGTTGGCGCCAACGAGCGCGCCGGTTGAGACGACGGCGCCGTGCAGGATCACGCTGCCGGAGCCGGCCAGCGAACCGTTCTCCAACGTGCATCCTTCGAGGTGCGCGTTGTGTCCGATCGTGCAGTCGTCGCCCACGATGGTCTTCCACTCGTGGGTGCAGTGCAGGACGGCGCCGTCCTGCACCGATGTGCGTTCGCCGATGATGATCTCGTTGTCGTCGGCCCGGATGATCGTTCCCGGCCAGACGGACGATTCGGCTCCGATGATGACCTTGCCGATCAGCACCGCTTGCGGGTGGATGAACGCCTCGGGGTGGATCTGGGGTTCCCAGCCGTCTTCAAGTCCGTAGATGGGCATGGCCCGACGTTAGATCACCCAACCGAAAATCAACCAAAAGAGTCGGAAGGCAACGCTGGCAACGCCGAGTGGCCCCGAGCTCGACGGAGTCGGCACCCTTCGGGTTGCGTCACGTTGGCTACGCCGCGTGGGCCCCGAGTTCGACGGAGTCGAACTCGCAGCAACGCGAAGCGTTGCCGGTTACCAGCCCCGCAGCATGCGGGTTGGCTGCTTGAACTTCTTGGCGACGATGGCCATGCACTTGAGTTCGTCGGCCCGGCCGACCTCTGCCGAACGAATGGCGTCGACATACCCCTTCATCACCTGGCTCGCGAAGCGCATGTCCTGAGCGCCGTGCTGCTTGAGCTCTTCGAAGTTGAGGCCGTTGCGCCCCGAGTTCTTTGCGTGGCTGCGAGAGGCGAAGAGCTGCTCGGGCACCTTGCGGAAGGTGCCGCGCATCGCCATCTCGACGAGCAGGGTGCGGTCGCCGCCGTAGAACAGGCCGTGGAGCCGGGTCTGCATCATGAGGTTCCGACGCATGATGCCGAAGATGTAGAAGTTCCGGTGGTTGTTGTTGATGACCGCGTCGATCCGGTTGTGCGGCTTCGACGAACGGAATCGTTCATCGCCGGGAGGCGGGGTCAGCCGGATGGCTTCGAGGAAGCCGTCGCCGCCGAGATAGCCCCGGTCCATCTTGAGCATGGGCTCGCTTGTCGGGTCGATCAGCAACGCTTCGGAATGACCGATGGCCACAGCTGGATCGTCGTCCATCATCGCGATGACCTTGGAGAGGTAGCCGGGCTCGATGCGGTCATCGGCGGCCGCCCAGCGGAACAGCTCGCCCTGGCCGAGTCGGAACAGGCGGTTGAAGTTGGCCGGTCCGCCCACATTCTCCGTGTTGCGGCTGTAGGTGACACGACTGTCGGCCTCGACGAACTCCTTGACGATTTCCGGGGTGGAGTCGTCGCTGCAGTTGTCGGACACGATCAGTTCGAAGTCGGTGAAGTCCTGCTCGAGGTGGGACGTGATCGCCTCGGCGATGTAGTCCTCCCCGTTGTAGACGGGGACGCCGATGGTCAGACGAGGGGTGGTCATTGGGTTCCTTCGAGGTCACGACGGACCGTTTCGCCGGCCGCCGGAAGCTGCAGCCGGTTGAGATCGGGTTCGGGGTCAGGCTCGGGTTGCGGTCCCCAGGTGAGGACGGCGATGTAGGCGAGCGCAACGTTGAGGTACCACCACAGGATCGTGTTGAGGAGCACGTTCTCGGTGAGGAGCTGGGCTGCGATGGAGAAGAGGCCGGCCAGCGCACCGACGGCGAGCATGCGAGTGCGATTGTCGAAGTCGCCTCGACGAAGCCGGCGCCAGACACGGATGCCGGCGGTGGACGCGACATACAGGAGGATGAAGAATCCGATTCCGCCGATGATGCCGCCTTCAATCAGCGGCTGCAGGAAGCTGTTGTGCGGATCCTTGGCTTCCACGGTGAGCGTCTTCGTGGCGTCGATGCCCACGCCGCTCACCGGGTTGTTCCAGAACAGCGGCCAGACCTTGCCCCAATAGCCGATACGCCAGGCGAGGGAGTCGTCGGTCTTGGCGCCGCCGCCTTCGCCGGTGGTGGCGAAGAGGTTGCCGACGCGGTCCCCGACACCAGGCACGACTGCGAACGCAACCATCGCCCCGCCGAGGATGACCCAAACGAACTTCTTGTTCACCCGATACGCCATCAGCAGCGAGCCGAGCAGGAACGCGGCCCATGCGCCGCGGGCGAAGGTGGCGATCATGATGAAGCCGGACATGAATGCGCCGATGCCGATCCACAGCTTCTGCTTCACTTCGAGCGTCGGAATGATCGCCACGAGGATCAGCAGCGAGAACACGAGGTAGGAGGCGAACGGGTTCGGGTGGGCGAACGAGCCGTCGATACGAACGAGGCCGGAGCCGCCTTCATCGAGTGTGCCGGTCCAGAAGAACTGCACGTAGCCGGTGATGATGGGCACGATCATGCCGATGCCGGACGCGATCAGCAGCTTCCAGACGAACTCCCGGTTGCGGAGCATTGCCTGCTCACACGCGAGATAGAGGAGCGTGACCGAGGCGATGCCGAACATCGCGCCCTGGGACACGCCGCGGTCGACCGACGTGATGAAGCTCGGAACAAAGAAAAAGAAGAAGCCGATGAACGCCAGCCCGAGCGGTGTGGGCCGGTTCCAGTTGCCTGTGGTGCGAAGGCTGATCAGATGCAGCAGGGTGACGAGAATGGCAAGGATGCCGAGAATGGCTGAGGGCTGGAACGTGCCGAATTCGTCGGCGATGAGGTCGTCGAGCGCCGGCCGGATGGCAAGCGTGCCCAGCAGGAACCACTCGTAGCGATAGAGGCCAACGATGCCGAAGACGGCGGCCGAGAGCACGGTGCCGCCGAGGATCACGATGGGCGTGTCGGGGTTGGTCGCTTGGAAAGCCAGTGCAGCGCCGATTCCCGCGCACACGGCCACCAGCACGACGAACAGCGACATCGGACCCGGCGTCGGGAGCACGGGTGGCGGGGCGGGCGTGTCCTCCGGGGCAATCCGCACCGAGACCCGATCGGTGAAGCTGGACGCCACGTCGGTCATGGAGTCAGTTCACCGCCGTGCGCGAGCTCGTAACCCCACCGGTTGAGGTGCGGAACGAGTTCGTGTTCCAGCTGGCGCTGCTGGAGTTCGGTGAGGTCGCGGCGCCACTTGTCGTTGGTGTTGCGGAAGCCGAAGTCCTCGATGGTCTGGGCGAAGCCCGGATCGAAGTCCAGGTCGCAGAATTGGGCGACGGTCTTGAACGAACCGATCGGATCGTCGCAGAGGTCTTCGTATCGGAGCTCGTGGAAGAGTTCGCTCGGAACGAGCGGGGTCGCGGTGACCATCGCATCGAGCATGTCGGACAACTCCATGGCGCCGAGGGTCACGAACGACTGGCCGGTGTCTTCCCAGCGCTGCTTCTGTTCCGGCGTCATCTCGAGACCGCGCCAGCCCTTGGTGCCTCTCCACCCGTCCCAGAAATCGACCTGGAGGATGGAGTTGACGACGGCGCGTCCGTCACGGACGACGTGGATGAACTTCGCGTCCGGGAAGGCCTTGTGGAGGTACCCCATGCGGGGCCAGCCGGTGATCTTGATCAGCGGGGTGGGACGTCCGGGCACGGTGAGACGCTCGACGGCGGCGACGAGGTTGGACCGGGTCTTCTCGGTCAGGTCGTCGGCGAAGAGGTCACGGAACGGCTCGGAGAAGCCGGGGGCGATGCGCTCCCAGTAGGCATAGGCCTCGCTGGGCTTCAGGTGTCCGGGCTCGATGAGCCCGCGCGACAGCGCCTTGCCGATCAGCGGGCTGTCGAGGCCCTGCAGCACCGCGGCGTTGAGCTTCTCGCCGTTGGGCATGACATCGAGGATCTTCGAGACCCAGGAGACGTGCGGGTGACGGGCAAAGGCGTGATGGAACGCCGTGGATCCACTCCGGCCCGCCCCGACGATGAAGATCGGAGGATTGTGGTCGGCCATGTTCAACCTGCCTTGCTGCCGGCGTCTCGTCCCCAACGGCTGGACTTCGATTTCGACGAGCTGTCGTCGTCGTCATCGTCGTCATCGTCAGATTCGTCCGCGTCCTCGTCGGACTCGGCGTCGTCTTCTTCGTCTTCGTCCTCGGCGAGGACATCGGATTCATCTTCGTCGACGACGATCAACGTGGTGACGCTTGCTTCGGGCAGCGCTCGGGTGGAGGACGCATCGAGCACACCGGCGGCTTCGAAGCCTTCGGCCGGTTCGAACTCTTCGGCCGGCTTGCGGCGGAAGAGGTCCACGATGACGAACAACAGAATGGTGACGAGCGCTGCGGGAACGGCGAACAGGAGCACGCCGGAGAGGAGACCGCTGATTCGGCTCGTCTCTTCGGTGACGACCTCGGAGATCACGAACGAGGTCTCGCGTTCGTTGTCGAGCACGGCGAGGGAGCCGTTGAACTCGCGGATGGTGGCGCTGCGATCGGAGCGACGGATGCTGAGCTCGTTGATCTGGGCGATCAGCTGCTGGTACTCGCGGTCGATCGGCTCGAGCCGGGCCACGTTCTCCTCGAGGACTTCGACCGGCGGAGCAGGCTCGGGCTCTTCCACCTCGATGATCTCGCCATCTTCGTTCTCCACCTCGATCATGGGTGGGTTGGCGTTTCGTGCGTAGCGGTCGAGAAGGTCGTTCTGGGCCCGGTCGTAGGCGGTCGTCGGGTTGATCCCGCCGGCTTCACGGGTCAGTTCGGAAACACGCAGATCGCCAGCTCGGAGCTCGTCGTCGAGCTGATCTCGCAGGCTTTCGAGGCCGTTGACCCGCTTTTGCAGCGAGTTCTCGATTGCGGCGATCGACGTCTCGACCGCGACCGATTGGGCTTCGTCCGGGTTGAGGCTGACGACGTTCACGTCGACGATGGCCGGGCTCGATGCGGACTGGCGAACGACGATCTCGTAATCGTCCTCCTCGGCGAGTCCGGTCTGGCGCTCGACCTCGGCGAGGACGACGGGGAACTGGGCGGTCTGTGCGATCTCTTCACAGAAGATGTCGAGCTCGGCGGGGATGAAGTCCTCGCTGGCGACGTTGTTGCAGTTGATGATGTAGCGCGCCTGCCACTCGGTGGGTTCACCGAGCGCGAGGAACAGGCCGATTGCGCCGGCCACACCGGCAAAAAGCGCAAGAATCGCCGGCCGCCAGCCGGTCAGGTGCAGGAAGGAGGAGAGTTCTCCCGAGCTATCCCTATCGCCATCGGTCATTCGAGAGTCTTCCTCACGCGTCGTGCCCACAGGTTATGCGCTGGATCACCTTATGCGGTGGCGCTCAACCATACGAAAAACAGGGTGTTCTCCGTTCCGAAACTCAATCGGCGCACCCGACGACGACCATAAGCGAAACCATGGAAAACCCGCCGAAAATCGGCCGCTTGATTCAGATGGCGTAGGCCCGATGGGACTGCCGGGCACACTGGTGTCCGCCCGGGTCGTCCGGTCTGTCACGCAGGGAGGTGGAGATGGTCGTCGTCGTGTCGTTGAGTGCTGCGGCGGTGCTGTTCGTCCTCTTCTTTGGCGCGGTCGGGGTTTCGCGCCGCCGGGGGCTGCCTCGCGTTGCCGGAGCACTGCTTGCTGCGGTGCTCGGGGGCGTCGGTTGGGTTGCGGTGACCCGCTTGGCGCACCGGATGGGATGGACGAAGACCGAGGAGGCCGTGTTCCATCAGCTCTACGTGCTTGCAACCGTCGGACTGCCGATGGTCGGGCTTGGAGTGTTCATCACGACGTTGCGGGGAACGGCGGTGGGTCGTGATCGGTCATTGGCCCTGTTGGTGTCCGTGGGGTTGATGGTGCCGGCGTTGGCCGGGATCTGGGGCACGCATATTGAACCGCAGTGGCTCCGCATCGATCGTCAGGTGATCGATGTGGACGCGGTCGGGCCGGATGACACGCCGATTCGGGTCGCGGTGATTGCCGACATCCAAACGGATGCGTTTGGGGACTACGAGCAGTCAGTGATCGATCGGGCGATGGCGGAGGACCCGGACCTCATTGTCGTTGTGGGGGACATCACGCAGGTCGAGACGCCGGTGTACGACCGAATCCGCGATGACGGGGTGGCGCTGTTGTCGGAGCTTTCTGCGGAGGGTGGGGTCTTTGTGATTCGGGGCAACACGGATCCGGGTCCGTTGATCCTGGCGAGCATGATCAACGACGCCGGGCACGTGCCGCTGCTGGACGAGACCGCTGAGGTGGTCATCGGTGGTGTTTCGATTCGGGTGGGCGGTTTGGATTGGCCGAACAATTTCCGCCCGGAGGGTTCCGAGTATTTGCGTTCGTATGCGACGGGTTCGGGTGCCGGCACGGTGGATCTGTTGCTTGCGCATTCGCCCGACGCGGTCCGCAACGAGGCGGACTGGTCGCGTGTGGATCTGGTTGTGTCGGGCCATACGCATGGGGGTCAGATCGCCTTGCCGTTCATCGGCCCGTTGTGGAATGTGACCGAGCTGCCGTCAGAAGTGGCGGCGGGTGGGCTCCATGAGGTCGGGGCGACGACGGTCTATGTGAGCACCGGCGTCGGTGTGGGCAGAAACGAGTCCCCAAAGGTCCGCTTCGGCGTCCGCCCCAGCATCGCCATCCTCACCCTCAACTAACCACCCCGCCCACACGCCGCCTGACCGATCACACAGGACGCCGCCCGACCGATCACACCGGACGCGCCGTCTCGCCCCACCACCCGCACCGCATCCAACCACCCAGCGCGCGTTCACCACCACACCTGGGGGCAGCCCCCAAGTGTGGTGCGCTGGCTGCGGAGCGCGCGATCACGCGGATTGGCGGAGTGGTGTCGCGAGCTCGATGAAGTCGCGGTAGCCGGCAGCGCTCTGACTGAAGTGCGTCAACACCGGGCGCGTTTGCAACCAGGAGGGTGGTCGAACGGCGCCGAGGTACGCCGCATGGCTCGACCATTCGTACGTTTCGATGTCCTGCCAGAGGTCGAGCGGGTTGCGATGGATGTAGCGCACTGTGTGCAGAAGTTGCTCCGTGTCATGAATTGCAGTCGACCCGAATCGTGATCGGAACATCGGGCCATCCACGCCGTGTCGATTGTTGAACTGCTGGACGTATTGGCTGATGAACCGGTTCATCGCGGAGGAGATGAGTTCCCCCTCTGCTCGAAGCAGAAGGTGGTAGTGGTTGCCCATCAGCGCGTAGGCGTGGCACTCGGCGGCACCTTGATCTGTGATGGATCCCAGGAGTTTGAGAAACAGCAACCGGTCGGGTCGGTCCAGGAAGATGTTGGACCGGCGGGCTCCACGATTGAATACGTGGTACCAGCCGGTGGGTGAGTAGTTGCGCGGCGGCTTGGCCATCTCTGCTCTTCACTTTGAGTACGGAGAGCGACTGCTTCACCACAAGTGGGGGCTGCCCCCAGTTGTGGTGGAGTGAGCGCTGATAGTGGCGGGCCGGAGGCCGAGAGACTGCGGAGCGGCTGCCGGAGCGCGCCCGAATGTGGGT
>CALBVR010000293.1 GCA_937969565.1 uncultured Acidimicrobiales bacterium
TCGACGGCGTTGCCCTCTATCTCGCGTCGATGCGGATCGGCGCGGTATACGTGCCGCTCAACACCGCGTACGTGGACGGTGAGGTGTCCTTCTTCGTCAACGACGCGGAACCCATCGTCTTCATCTGCGAGCGAACGCCAGGCTTCGAGATTCCCGAAGGCACCATCGTGCTCTCGCCCGAAGACCTCGCAGAGCGGGCCGACCAGGCGACGCCGACCACCGCTGTCGTCACCCGTCTCGCCGACGACCTCGCCGCGATGCTGTACACGTCCGGCACCACCGGCCGGTCGAAGGGCGCGATGCTCAGCCACGCCAACCTGACATCCAACGCCATCACCCTGCACCAGATCTGGCGATTCGAACCAGGCGACGTCCTGCTCCACACACTGCCCATCTTCCACGTACACGGCCTCTTCGTCGCCCTCCACACCGCCATCCTGAATCGAAGCGAGGTCATCTTTCTCCATCACTATTCGGTCGACGCCGTCCTCGCACACCTCCCCGAGAGCACCGTCATGATGGGCGTGCCAACGCACTACATCCGACTGCTCGACGATCCCCGATTCAACGCTGATCACTGCACCACCATGCGCCTGTTCACCTCCGGCTCGGCGCCCATGACCGAACCCGTGCACGAGGCCTTCACGGAACGCACCGGCCACCACATCCTCGAGCGCTACGGGATGACCGAAGGCGGAATGATGATCTCCAATCCGTACGAGGGCGACCGCGTGGCAGGCACGGTCGGCTTTCCCCTTCCCGGTGTGCAGGTGCGTATCCGCAACGAGGCGGGCGAACTCTGCGGACCCGGCGAGACCGGCGTGCTCGAGGTGGCCGGTCCGAACATGTTCGCCGGATACTGGCGACTCCCGGAACGCACCGAAGCCGAACATCGCGACGACGGTTTCTTCGTCACCGGTGACGTCGGGTTCGCCGATGCGGAGGGGCGAGTCACCCTCGAGGGTCGATCGAGCGACATGATCATCACCGGCGGCCTCAATGTGTACCCGCGAGAGCTCGAGCTCGTGATCGATGCCGTTGAAGGGGTGAAGGAGTCCGCCGTCATCGGGCTGCCACATCCGGACTTCGGGGAGACTCCGGTCGCGGTGATCGTCGTCGACGGCGCGCCGGTGAACCTCGAAGACGTACAGGCAGCCCTCGATGCTGCGGTCGCCCGATTCAAACATCCACATCGTTTCGAGATCGCTGATGAGCTTCCCCGCAACGCGATGGGCAAGGTGCAAAAGGGCGTGTTGCGGGAGCGACTGGCCGCAACCTGACCGTTCTGCGCGCCGATCCCTCAACTCCCGTGGGCCCGGGCCGATCAGCACGGTGTGGAACGTCGCATCGCCCGTCGGTTCAGCACCGACTCCATCCTGGAAATCTGGGTCCCCAAGAAGGGCATCCTCGGGCGCTCCAAAACGGCCGAACTTCCGGCGCGAGACCTGTCCGTCTTCGGTGCATCGATCTACGTGTCGAAGTCCGACGGCATCCGCAAGGGTCAAGTCGTCCAGGTGACGATCGACGGCGCATCCACCAGCGCAATCGTCCGGAACGAGCACACCGAAGCCGACAACCGAATGCGGTGCGGCATCGAGTTCATTCAGCCGTCGGATGCCTTCCTGGCCATCACGGGCCGGATCATCAACGAGGTCCGAAGCTCGGGCGGCGAACGCGTCTCCGAAGAACTCTGGCTGCGAAGCGCCTGATCTGGGCCGACAAGCCCAGTCCGAAGCACGATTTCCCATCAAGAAGTGACCCGGGAGCGTCGTTCATTCTCGTGTGAACGCCCTGAGAACCTTCGACTACCTCGACCGACCCACCATTTCAGTGTGGTTGCCGTCCCCCCAGATTCGCCGTCGAGCCGTACGGCTCACGACGCCGATGACCGAGCTGAGCAGCAGCACCGCTGCGCTCAACCTGGACTCGACCCACGAGCTGCGACTCCATCAGATGGTCCGGGTGCAGATCGGCGCCGCCAGCACCGCCGCATCCGTCGTCAACATCGAATCCAGTCGCATGACCGACGAGACCCGCTACGAAATTCGCTTCGAGAACACCACGCCCTCCTTCGCCCGTGCTGTCGCCGAGGCGCTCGGCGAAGCAACGGTCACCTCGCTCACCGGGCGAACGAACGCCACGAGCAAGCGGGACCAGTCGGACGACGCCGACGTGGTCGTACACGACCTCCGCGCCGCCTGACCACCACGGCCGCGACCAGCTGAAGCGGTCCGCGGAGCGATACCGTCGGAGCCCATGTGGTTGCCGTGGGAGTACGCGCTCGTACTCGTCGTCGTCTTCGCGGTGTTCTCCCGGCGGATCCGGGCGACTCGACCGCGCCTCGGCGCAGTCGCCGGTGAAGCAGCCATCGTTTCGGTGCTCTACAGCCTGTGGCAACTCGCCGGGCAACTCTCGCTGCTCGGCATCGAGCGCGCACTCGAGCGGGGCGCGTGGCTGTGGGACCTGGAACGCACCCTCCGGCTGCCCAACGAGCAGGTCTGGCAGGCGGCGATGATCCCCCACTCCCTGTGGACCCAGGCCGCCAACCTCTACTACGCCATCGCCCACGTTCCAGCCATGGGCCTATTTCTCGTCTGGTCATTCCTGCGGCACGCTGCGTCCTATCGCACCTGGCGCAACACGCTGGCGCTCGTCACCGGAATGTGCCTGCTGATCCAACTCATCCCCGTGGCCCCACCGCGCCTCACCGACGAGACCGGAATGATCGACACCGGACTCGCCTACGGACAGTCCGTCTACGGCACACTCGGGCGAGGCATCGCCGGTCAACTCCAGGCGATGCCGTCGATCCACGTCGCCTGGGCAGCCCTCATCGGATGGGCGGCCTGGGAGATCTCCGACAGTCGTTGGCGCTGGCTGGGACCGATGCACTTTGCGCTCACCTTTCTCGTGGTCGCCCTGACCGGCAACCACTACTGGCTCGATGGCATCGTGGCCATGATCCTGCTCGTCCCCGCCCGATACCTCGGCGCAGCAATCGTTCGATGGACGGATGAACTTCGAACGCCCGCTCGCGTCGCTTCGGAGCCCGAACCCGTTCACACATGACCAGGCGACTGCTCGCGTCTGTCATGGCCGCGTCGCTGCTCACCACCTGCGCCAGCAGCCCCGAACCGACGGCGACCGTTGATGAACCCGTCACGCCGGTCACGGCGACCACCAACGCTCCCCAGCGCTCGGTCGGCGAGGAAACGACCTCCACGAGCACCACGACCGCACCAGCGACCCTTCGGACCGGCGCCGAGCGCATGGCCGCGGAGGACTTCGTCGCATGGAACGGTCTTCGAGTCGGATTGATCGTCCACACCAACTCCACCGTGGACGGTCGCCACCTTGCCGACCTCGTCGCCGAGAGCGGGAACGTGGAGCTCGGAGCACTGTTCGGGCCCGAGCACGGTGTTCGAGGGAACGCGGGTGCAGGCGAAGCCGTGGCAGACGACATCGACCGCACCGGGGTTCCGATCCACAGCCTCTATGGGGAAACCAGGAGTCCCACCCCAGAGATGCTCGACCAACTGGATCTGCTTGTGTATGACCTCCAGGACGTCGGCGTTCGCTGGTTCACCTACATCTCCACCCTCGGCCTTGCGATGCAAGCTGCTGCAGCAAACGACGTGCCCTTCGTCGTGCTGGAGCGACCGAACCCCCTGGGCCGCACCGCCAGCGCCGGAGCAGTACGCGATCCCGATGTCGAGTCGTTCATCGCCCCGTACCCAATCGCCGACGCGTACGGCCTCACGTCGGCCGAGTTGGCGCAAGCGATCGTCGGCGAAGGCTGGGTCGACGGAGTGGAGGAACTGGATCTTCGGATCGTCGCCATGGAGGGTTGGGACCCCACCGATCGGTGGCCGGATCTGGATCGCGCCTGGGTCGCACCCAGTCCGTCGCTGACGACGGTCGACGCCGCCCTGCTCTACCCGGCCACGGTGCTCTTCGAAGCAACCACGCTCTCCCTCGGTCGCGGCACCGATGACCCCTTCACCCGGTTCGGCGCACCGAACATGGACGCCGGGGCGATCGCCGCCGAACTGTCGGCACGAAATCTCCCCGGTGTCACCTTTCGGGCGATCGAGTTCACGGCGCCGGTCGACCCCCATGGCGGTGAGACGGTCCAGGCGGTGCAGATCGACATCGTCGACCATCGAGCCGTCGACCCGGCGCCGCTCGGAATCCATCTTCTGGATGCCGTACTCCGGATCGAAGGAACGGTGGTTCTCGACCGGCCCGACTTCCTCGACCTCCTGGCCGGCGGACCCGATCTACGAACCGCACTCCTCGACAACACGGATGCATTGACGATCATCGCTGAGCGAGAGATCGAGGGGCGCGAGTTCGCAACAGCGATGCGTCCGTACCTGCTCCACTGACACGGTCAGCGAACGAAGCGAACCGGCTCCACCTCGAAATCGAAGACGTTGTCGAGCTGAACGACGACCGAATCGAACTCATCGAGCGGAACCGTCCAACATGTGGCCCCGCGAAAGGTGGTCTGCGGCGCAAGCTCGACCGGGTCATCCACCGAATGCGCTGCGGCCAGCGCCGTCAGATCCAACGTGCACGGAGAGGAGAGGAACTCGTAGGCACCGCTCCCGAGGCCGACGGCGACGAAGGGATCGGCGGCGCCCGGCTCGGACCCGACATAGGTCCCCTCCCAGACGACGACGGCGTAGGTGCTGCCGTCTGGTGGCGAGCCACCGAAGTCGCTCACAAGTCCCTCGGCGACCCCATCATGCAGCGACACCACCGTGCCCGTGAATTCCTCGCCAAACGAGACGACCTCACCAAAGGCTGTTGCGCCCGCAGCAGGATCGACTTCTGGCAGCGAGATCGCGGGAAGCGGCTCCGCCTCGACACCGTCGACGCTGTAGTGGATCTCCCGGTCGGCGATGGCAAAGGCATTCTCCAACACGATCTGCATCGAGGAAATCTCATCCGACGGTACGGAGACACACGATGCTGCCACCAGCGTCTGGCCAGGCATTGCGGAGGTGATCACGACGATTCCCTGCGCCGCGAGCGCTGCCGGATCCAAGGCACAACCATTCCCGAAACTCTCGTAGTCGGCCGAGCCCTTGGCCCGGACGAGGAAGGGATCAGGCTCGGCAAATTCCGTCCCCAGGTACTGCATCTCGGTCACGATCATCAGGAAGGTCTCGCCCTCGGGCGCAGCCTCGGAGAAGTCCGCAAGGAACGGCCCTGCATCCTCGACATCCAACACACCGGCCCGCCAGCCTTCGAAGTCGAACATTCCGCCGAGGGCCACCGGCTGGTCGGGGCTTCCGAGCACCTGCCCCTCCTCAGCTTCGGGCGGCGTACCTGCGCCGAGCACATCAGCACAGTCCGTTCGCCGCCAGGTCCCGTCCTCAACGATCCAATCGCCGGTGTCGTCCTCCTCCTCGTCCTCGAATCCGGGGAATGTGAGGAAGGAAACAACCTGCGCAGACTCGCCCACCACCAGCTCGTTCACCTGCACCTTCACCCTGGTTCCGGTGGGGTCGATGCCCCCGCCCTCGAGCGCCTCGACGCCGAGACCCAGCGTGGCGTCGAAGTCTTCGGGGGTGAGATCGTCGCGACACGGAACCGCGTAGACGTCGATCAGCGCATCCCAGTCGCGCACCCAGATCGCCGACCAGGCGTCCGCCACCACCGCCTGCAATTGCGCCTCACCCGGTGGGGCGATCGTGGTGGTCGTCGTCGCGATCAGTGTCGTGGTCGTCGCCGCCGCATCGTCCACTCCCTCACCCTCGGCGTCACCGTCGCCCGAGCATCCCAGGAGGAGCAGACCGGCAAGGGCACCCCCGACGGTCCACTGCAGTACTCGACGGTTTCGACTCATGACCCATTCTCCCGCATCCACGTATCCGCCGGCCGAATCTGCGCCGCCCATGTTCGCTCCTCGAGAGAACATCGCAGATTGGCCGCCAGTACTGCGGTGCCCACCGGAGGTCCGCCCACCACGGAAGTCCCCCCACCGCGACGCTCGGGAGCGAGTACTGACAAAACCAACTGTACGAACGACATTCCTCCGGGTCTGACGCCTGGTGGTCAAACCGCACGCAACACGCGTCACATCCGCATAATCTCGTGCGGATGGACGAACCAAACCTCGTGCTCGACGAGCTCGAAGAACGCTTCTCGGCCTTTCAGCTGGTCCGCAAGACCGATGACGATGCGACGGCGGCGGCACTCGAAGACCTCGGTGCCTCCGATGACGTCGACGCGGACATCGTGCTCGAGCTGTCGTCCCAGTGGCCGCTCGGGCACCCCGATCGGTTCGAGGAGGCGCATCGACTCGTCGTGCGCTCGCTCGAGGTGCTCGATCGAAACGGGGCTCGCGGTGTCCGAACCCGCGCCCCGATCGGACCGCTCAACCACGTCGCCGGGTTTCTCGTACAACTCGTGACCCGGTTCATCGTGCGCCAGCACCTGAAACGCCAGGTTCAGCACCTCCACTGGCTCTACGTGCGCCGCGAAGCCAACACTGCGCTCGACAATCCGTTCCGGAGCGAACTTCGCCGCGCACGCTGCGAAGCCGAACGACTGGTGCCCACGTTCAACACCAACCCACTCGGCGTACCGACGTTCATCTTCGGTGGCGCCGTGCTGTCCTGGCTGTTCGGCTCGCTCCAGGTACTGATCGCAGGACTGAACACCTGGTGGCTGCAGCTGCTGGCGGCACTCATCGTTTCGCTCTTCACCGCAGCGGCGTCGTGGATCGTCGTCCGCGGCGCCGCCACCGCGAAACGACGGATCCAACTGACGACGGACACACCGATTCGAGCGCTCTACGAAACCGTTGGCCGCTGCGGCAGTCCGCCTCGAGACGACTCCATCGTTTTCATCGTCGTGGCCCTGATCCTCGGCGTCGTCGCCGCGCTGGCGCTGCCGATCGGCCTGGCCATCGCCAGCCTCTGAGGCAGGTCAACCGCAGGACGGAACCTCGGATCCGACCGAGAGCAGACGAAGAATGACCTGACCCTCCAACGCGACGGTCGTCCGCGCTCGCAGGCGATCAGGGTCGTCGCCTCGATCCTTCACTCGACCCCGTTGCCGGAGCTCCACCGGCCCAGCCTCGGCCACCGCCAGGTAGCGGGTCGCTCGCTCACCATCCTTTGCTCGAAAGGTCCCTGGAACCGGAGACTCCGGATCCGGAAAGGCCGGATCCACGAACGCACCGTCCTCGGTGAAGGTGTAGCAGTTCTGGAATGTCGTTCCTGCCGGCAGATTCGGATCGGCCGACGTTCGAACGGTGACATTCACCAGAAAGCTCCTTCCGTCGAGCGACTCCGAGCTCCGAGACATTGCCCCCGCCGCGTCGGCCACCCCGACGCAAACGAGCAACACCATTGCCGCCCACCACCGCGTCCATCGAACTGTTCGAACTCCCATGTCTCCACCTTTGCTCATGCCCGCCGAACCGTCGGCGGTGCGCTCACTTGTCATCAGGAAGTGCGCGCAGGGGCACGTTCATACGACAGTGGCCGCAAAAAGATTTCGAGGTGACGGGTCGGGGCTCGGGCCACCGG
>CALBVR010000294.1 GCA_937969565.1 uncultured Acidimicrobiales bacterium
GAATCCTGCGGCGCTTAAATCCGACCTGTCCCGCCTCGCCGCCGGCGGCACGTTGATCGTGAACGAGGACGCGTTCGAAGAGCGGAACCTCGAAAAGGCCGGCTATGTCGACAACCCACTCGAAGACGGAAGCCTCGACGGGTACGCACTGATCACGGTGCCGATGACGAAGCTGACCCGAGAGGTCTGCGCCGAGCTTGGCGTGAAGCCGCGGGACGCCGAGCGATCCAAGAACTTCTTCGCACTCGGTCTGGTCTCGTGGATGTACACCCGTCCACTCGAGCCGACGCTTGATTGGATCCAGTCCAAGTTCAAGGGCCGCGACACGGTGATCGCCGCCAACACCGCGGCGTTCAAGGCCGGCCACGCCTACGGCGAGACTGCCGAGCTCGGCAGCCACGTGGTCACGATCGCCCCGGCCAAACTCGATCCGGGCACGTACACGAACATCAATGGCAACACGGCGTTGTCCTGGGGGCTGATCACCGCATCCCAGAAGTCGAACCTGCCGATCTTCCTCGGCTCGTACCCGATCACGCCGGCCTCGGACATCCTGCACGAACTTGCGAAGCACAAGGACTTCGGCGTCCGAACCTTCCAGGCGGAAGATGAGATTGCGGCCGTGTCCTCGGCCATTGGCGCCGCCTACGGCGGACACCTCGCAGTCACGACGACGTCGGGTCCCGGCGTTGCCCTGAAGGGCGAAGCCATCGGTCTCGCCGTGAGCCTCGAGCTTCCGCTCATCGTGGTCGACATCCAGCGTGGCGGTCCATCCACCGGTCTGCCGACCAAGACCGAGGCGAGCGACCTCATGATGGCCATGTACGGCCGTCACGGCGAGTCGCCGATGCCGATCGTGGCGAGCTACAGCCCAAGCCAGTGTTACTGGGCCGCCATCGAGGCGGCCCGCATCGCGCTCACCTACAAGACCCCGGTGATGTTGCTCTCCGACGGGTACTTGGCGAACAGCTCGGAGCCGTGGAAGCTGCCGGACGTGGATGCCATCCCGACGATCGATGTCGAGTTCGCCAGCGAGCCCAACCAGACCAACGAGGACGGCGAACCGGTCTTCTGGCCGTACATGCGAGACGAAAAACTGACTCGGCCGTGGGCCATTCCGGGCACCGACGGGTTGATGCATCGCATCGGGGGCATCGAGAAGGCCGATGGCACGGGCAACGTTTCGTACGACCCGGCCAACCACGCCCACATGACGAACATCCGTCAGGAACGCATCGCGCTGATCGCCGACGACATCCCTCCGACGTCCGTTGAGGGTGACCCCAACGCCAAGGTCGCCATCGTGGGATGGGGCTCGACGTGGGGTGCCATCCGTGGCGCCGCCCGGCGCTTGGACGAAGCCGGCAAGCCGGTGGCGCACATCCACCTGACCCACCTCAACCCATTCCCGAAGGATCTGGGTGAGGTACTCCGCCGGTACGACCGCATTGTCGTGCCGGAGCTCAACATGGGACAGCTCGTCCGGCTTCTCCGAGCCGAGTTCCTGGTGGACGCACAGCCCGTGAACAAGGTGATGGGACAACCCTTCACCGCCGCAGAGATCGAGCAGGCGCTGCTCGCCGAGTTCGAAGCCCTGGAGGCCTGATCATGACCGACGTGCAACTGACCACAAAGAAGGATTGGGCGACTGATCAGGAAGTGCGGTGGTGTCCGGGCTGCGGCGACTACTCGATCCTCACCGCCATGCAGCTCATGCTGCCAGACCTCAACGTCCGCCGGGAAGACACGGTGTTCATCTCGGGTATCGGCTGCGCCGCCCGGTTCCCGTACTACATGAACACCTACGGCATGCACTCGATCCACGGACGAGCACCAGCGTTTGCCACCGGCCTCGCCATGGCCCGCCCCGATCTCAAGATCTGGGTGGTGGGCGGTGACGGCGACATGCTGTCCATCGGCGGTAACCATCTGATCCATGCGCTGCGCCGCAACGTCAACGTCAACATCCTGTTGTTCAACAACATGATCTACGGCCTCACGAAGGGTCAGTACTCGCCCACATCGGAGACCGGCAAGGTCACAAAATCGTCACCGGTCGGGTCGATCGATCAGCCGTTCAACGCGGTCAGCGTCGCGCTTGGTGCCGAGGCGTCGTTCGTGGCTCGAACCCACGACATGGATCGCAAGCACATGCAGGAAATGTTCCAGAAGGCGTACGAGCACCCGGGTGCGTCGCTCGTCGAGATCTACCAGAACTGCAACGTGTTCAACGACGGAGCCTTCGATCAGGTGTCCAAGCGGGCGAACCGCGACGCCATGCTCATCAACCTCGAGGACGGCGCTCCGATCCGCTTCGGTGCCGAGCAAGAACGTGGTGTGGTGATCGATGCATCGGGCGAAGCCCAGATCGTGAACGTCGCGGATGTGGGGGAGGAGGCGTTGGTGGTGCACGACGCCGCTCGCCCGAATCCTGCGGTGGCATTCGCGCTGTCCCGGCTCGCCGGTGGACCGACGGAGCCGACACCGATCGGCATCTTCCGCTCTGTCCAGCGCACGGAGTATGCGGGGGCAGCCACCGAACAGTTGGCCGCGGCACAGGCGAACGAGTCGGCCGGAGACCTCAATGCGTTGCTCCGTTCGAACCCGACCTGGGAGGTTGGCTGACCCACGGCTGTGGGGCTTCAACCCAGCCTCGCGCGCCCGCCGCGCCGGTCATTTCCAATAGACTGGTACCGATGGATCTGACGCGGAGCGTCGTGTCCATCTGACCGTCGCCCACGCAGCGAGGCCCACCAGAGGAGAGCGCGCATGCGAGAGATCGGAGTACCGAGGTGGGCGGCCATGACCGTCGCCGCGCTGCTCGTGATCGCGCTCGTCGTTGTGATCTTCCGTCTCGGAAATCAGGCCTCCGCCGGTGTCGCACTCGACGATCCGGTCGTGTGGGTCGAGGATGGCGACCGAGGCCGAATCCTCCAAATTAACGGCAGCACGCTCGAAATCACGGCACAGATCGACGTGGGTGCGTCGGGCGATTCCATCGTGGCGATTCCGAAGGAACGCGACGTCGTGTTCTTCAACCGCACCACCGGCGCCGTCGGCACCATCGGCGCGGTCAGCCTGGCCGTGGACAACGAGGACATTGTCGAGACCTCGACCGGGCCGGTCACGGGCGAGTCGCTGCAGCTCAAGGCCGACTTCGACGGCTCGACGCTCGCCTACATCATCTCGGACGAACGGACCCTGGTGATCGAGCCCGGCTCCAGCGTCCAGAGCTTCATCGCCACCCCCGATGGCACGGGGGACAGCGAGGTCGACGTACAAGGACAACTCCTCATCGTGACGAGCGACGGACGTCAGGTGCTCCGATCCGGTGAGGAAGGGCTCGAGACGTACGCCGACTTGCCTGAGCCGATCGCCGGGAGTTCGCAGCGGCCACAGCTCGTTCGCGCCGACGAGGACATGTTCGTCGTCGATCCGGACCGCCGGACCGTCAACCAGATCGACGAAGAGGGCCAGCTGCTCTCTCCCACCTGTGTCTCCGGGTCCCTGTCCAACGTGCAGGTCGGCGGCACACACCTGACCAACCCGAGCGGAACCCAGCGGGTCCTCGTGCACGACGCGTCGGTCGGCGTCTTGAGCGTCAGCGAGCCGAATCGATCGGATTGCTACAGCATCGAGATTCGCGGCGGGGGAGACGTCTACGGAGCGCCGGTGGCCGTCGACGGAACCGCGTACCTGCCGAACTACTCAACCGGCCAGATCGACATCGTCGACCTGGACGAACGCGTCCTGCTCCGCACCGAGACGTTCAGCACGGTACGCAACCGTCCGTTCGAATTGGAAGTGTTCGACAACGCCGTCTGGGCCAACGAACCGAACGGGTTGCAGGCCTCGGTCGTGACCCGCGATGGACTGGAACGCCTCAACAAGGTGAGTCGCTTCGTGCCGACCGATGGCGACGCCGAACCGGGCGAGAACGGAGAGAACCCGTTCATCGCCGGCGGCGACGACAGCGATGCGGAGGAGCGAACCTTCGGAGACTCCGGCGACCAGGTCGCCGGCGACGGCGAGGGTGGAGCCACCGGAGGCGGCGAAGGCGTCACCGGTGGAGAAGAGGAAGGGACGTTCGAGGGCACGGGTCTCGACGATGTCGAGGACATTCCGCCGGTGGTCGCAGGTGTCGAGGCGGTGGAATTGCCGCCCGACGAACTGGCCGCGAACTTCGAATTCAGCGCCGACACGGTGAGTGTTGGAGAGACCGTCCGCTTCACCGACACATCGGCCGGCAATCCCGCGCAGTGGAACTGGACCTTCGGCGATGGCTCGACCGGTAGCGGACCCGAGGTCGTCAAGGCCTGGGACACCGAAGGCACCATGATCGTCGAGCTCTTCGTGACCAACGCCGCGGGCGAGAGCAGCCGGGCAAGCGCCGAGATCACCGTCGTCGCAGCGGACACACTGCGGCGGCCGGACGCACAGTTCGCCTTCGACACGGGAACGGCCGAGGTCGGCCAGACGATCACCTTCACCAACCAGAGCACCGGCGAGGCCGACTCCCTCATCTGGGACTTCGGAGATGGCACGCAGGAGACCGGTGATGTGGTCGAGCACGCCTACTCAAACCCAGGGACCTTCATCGTCACCCTCACCGCCAGCAACGCGGCGGGATCCGACGTTCGTGAAGGCCAGGTCGTCATCGTCGATGCGGTACTCCCGCCGGAAGCCGTCATCGCCGTCGGGCAGCGCGCGATCACCACCGGTACGGTGCTCCGGCTCACGAGCGAGTCGACCAACTCACCAACCAGCACGGTTTGGGACTTCGGCGACGGCACGACCGACTCCGGAGTCGAGGTCCGCAAGTCCTGGGACACGCCCGGCACCTATCGGGTGCGGCTTACCGTCGAGAACTCGGCCGGATCGGATGACACCGTCACCGACGTGGTGGTCAGCGAACCCGTGGTCCGACCCGTCGCACGATTCGATCAGTCGAGCCTCCAGACCGTGGTCGGCGAACCGATCACCTTCGGCGACATCTCGCTGAACAACCCCACCCGACTGCTGTGGGAGTTCGGCGACGGAACAACCGCCACGGAAGCAAACGTCACCAAAACCTGGGACGAGCCGGGCACCTACAACGTGACGCTCACGGCCACGAACGAACAGGGCCCGGACACCGTCGCGAAGACGGTCACGGTGCTTCCGCCGCCGCCCGATCCACCGGTGGCGGCCTTCCGGGTTTCGAGCGCCACGGTGCCCGTCAACACGGTGGTGCGGTTCACGGACCAGTCGACGAATGACCCGGCCGAATGGAGCTGGGACTTCGACGACGGGTCGACGTCCACCGCCACGAGCCCACCGCACGCATTCTCTGAGCCGGGCACGTACGAGGTGACGCTGACCGTCACGAACGTGAGCGGCTCCGACTCGGCGACCCAGACGATCGTCGTCATCGACCCGCCGACGGCGTCGTTCACCCGATCCATCGACGAACTCGAGGTCGACTTCGCCGATGCGTCGCT
>CALBVR010000295.1 GCA_937969565.1 uncultured Acidimicrobiales bacterium
CGGAGGCGAGCGCGGTTCATGCGCCTCGAGCATCGTGGCGGTCGATGTGGCAACAACGCGTTGGCTATGGCTCGGCTGCTGCACCGCTCGACCAGCGCCATCCGGGGTCTGCCGCCCCGGTTCGGCTCAACGCGTGGAGTCTGGCGACCTGGCTGCTCCTGGCCTTCGGCCGCGGACCGGTCCGCGCCATGGGCCTGGCGCTCGGTGTGGGAAGCACGGCTGCACTTGCCCGCCGCTTGCGCGGGTCGGTCTCCGACCCTGTCGAAACGGCACTTCGCCTCGGCGGGAAGGGCACGTTGCTCAGCGGCCGTTGGCTCGCCCAGGCGGTCGGCCGGGCCTGGCTGCCAATAGCCGTCGTCGCCGCAGCGCGTGCCCGACGTCCCGGGCCACTTCTCGCAGCGCTCGTGGCGGCGCCCACCATCGAGTGGTTCGAGGTCCGCCCCGACCTCGACCCCGTTCGCTGGGTCGGATTGCGCACGCTTGACGATGTCGCGTACTGCGCCGGTGTGTGGAAGGGGATGTGGGCCGAGCGTTCGCTCGGTGCGATCCGTCCGCGCTTCACCGGCATCCCCGGGCTGCGCCGCAATGAGGAGCGGGGGGAGTCCGTCCGGTCATGAGGCGCACCAGGGTCTGTTTGCTCATGACCGGACGAACCGGTGGACTGGTCGAAAGTGGCGTGCAGTTGGGTGGACTCCTACGACGCCGACCTGCCCACTCGAAGGATCGGTATTCCTGCCAATTGCTGTAGCGCCGTCGCTGCCTCTTCACCCAACTGCAACGACGTGACCGTTTGATGCTGATTGTGCATCGGCGCCCAAGCGAAGGGCGTGCAGCGGTTGTCGTCGTGCCAATCCAAGCCCGTAGACGGCCGGCGTGCGCCCACCGCGGTACCGAATCGTCAAAAGCTCGTAAACAAGCGACGCAATGCGTACGGCGGGGATTGCATTCGAGACATTCGTGGCCCACCCTTTTGGGTGGAGTTGCTGCCATGTACACGACCGAGAGCGATAGTGGTCAGATCTGGGAAGACCCGGACGCCAGCCGGCGCGCATCCGCGCTTCTTCGCCGGGTTGTTGCGGGGCTGCTTCTGGCCGCTCTCCTGGGGCCGGTGGTGGTCGCAACCGTTGGATATCGGGCGGCGGTGGCAGCAGAGCGGGATGAGGATCTGGCGTTGAGCGCGGTGATCGGCCTGGCGCCAACTGCGTCGATCGGCAGCCTTCTCGATGCCTCAGGGCATCAAGGGCTGCTTCTCGAACCCGACGGAAGCCTGGCTGCGGTATGGACATCGGACGCCAAAAACGAATCGGTCGACCTCCGCAGCTGGTGGCGCGACGTTGCCGACGACGCTCGCGCAAGCCCGACTCGATCGTTCACCGACGAAGATCCCTCCGGGACGACGTGGTGGTTCAGCCGCGTGGTCGCCCGCGACGATCGAACCCTCATTGTTGGCCGTCCAGCGCCCGATGCATTGGGCTTTCTGACCGGAACGGTCGTGGCGCTGACGTTGGGAACGGTTGCGATGGTGGCTGTTTTGCTCACCTGCGCATTCGGCTTGCATCGGCGGGTCGTGCGCCCGTTGGAGATGCTCGTGGACGCCACTGAGGATCTTCGTGTGCGCGGCGAGGTCCGAGCGGAGACGCGAGCCGGGCTCGCGGCGATTGCACCGCGTCCCCTCGAGCTGCAGCGGCTGGGCGAGACCCTGTTGGAGATCGAGACGGACTCGACTCGCGGTTTCCGGCAGGCCGAGGGGTTGTTCCAGGCGGCGAGCGCACTCGGTGGCTCACTCGAACCGGGGGTCGTCCTGGAGACCGCCCTGGAGCACCTGCAACGACTGCTTTCGATCGATCGGGCAGCGATCCTGCATCACGACAGCCGTCGACAGGCCTTTGAGGTGGCCGCATCGCGCGGGCACCCGGATGGCTGGATCGCCGAAATGCAGACCGTCCGAGCCATCGAGACCCAACCGTCCCTCCGGTCGATCCGGGAAGGTGTACCGGTTCAGGTGACCGACACCGAGTCCGAGGTCGCAGGGACGGAGCTGCGCGAACGTGGCCGTCGGCACGGCTACCGCAGCATTCTCGCCGTGCCGCTCTCCAGCGGCCTGGAGGTGGCGACTGCGCTCGTTCTGCACTCGGTTGAGCCCCGGGCCTGGTCGTGGGATGAGATCGAGCTCTCCAAGTCCTTTGCCAGCATCGCCGGTGCCGCATTGCGGAACGCCGAACTGTTCGCCCAGACCGATGCCCGACTCCGCAGCCAGACGTCGCGGCTCGAGGCGATCGTCGAGAGTGTGGAGCAGGGAATCCTCGTCGAGGGGGCGGACGGTCGGGTGCTTTTCGCCAACGCCACGATGCAACAATTCCTCCCCGCTGCCTTCCCGCTGTCTCGCGGTGTCCGGGCTGGCGAACTCCTGGCCAACGCAGTGGGTGGAACCGCCGGCCAGAACCTCGCACTTGATCTTGGTGCGCTGCCGTCGTCCTCCGACGCATGGCTCGACGTTGACGTGCCTGTGGGGGAGGAGATGCGGAGTGTTCGGATCCGCAGGTTCGTCGTTCGAGACGTTCGAGGGGAGGAGATCGGCAGCGGGCAGACGTGGTCCGATGTGAGTCGTGATCGTGAGCTGGAACGAATGAAGTCGGGACTGCTGGCGGCGGTCTCTCACGAGTTTCGCACGCCGCTTGCGCTCATCAAGGGGTACGCCACCACCCTGCTCGCTGAAGACGTGAGCTGGAACCCGACCGACCAGAACGAGTTCCTCCAGCTGGTGAGCGCTGAAGCTGATCGCCTCACCGAACTCGTGCAGCGCATTCTCGACATGCGAAGGATCGATGCGGGCATGGTCTCGTTGCAGAAGATGCCCGTGGCGCTTTCGGTGATCGTGGACACTGTGGTTGACGGGCTTCCACATGAGGCCCATCGAATTCGAATCGGTCAGCTGCCGCATGGCGCAGTCGACATCGACGCAGCCAGGATCGTGACCAGCCTCCGGAACCTGATCGAGAACGCCTGCAAGTACTCGCCCCGAGACGCGGTGGTGGAAGTGTCGGTTGCGGCCACGCAAGGTGCCGTGGAGTTCTGCGTTCGGGATCACGGGCGTGGTATCGATCCCGCGTTGCGTGAGCATGTTTTCGACACCTTCGTGCGCGGAGAGACGGGCCTGGCAGCCGAGCATGGGGGCGTGGGGCTCGGCCTCGCCATCTCGAAGGGCTTCGTGGAGGCCCATGGGGGTCGCATGTGGATCACGGATCCGACGGAAGGAACCGGCGCCGAGTTCCGATTCTCTCTTCCGCGGCTCATTCGCCTTCGAGAGCACGCATGACCTCGATTCTCATCGTCGACGATGATGCCCCCATGCGTGAGTTCGTTCGTCGGAACCTCGAGGCTCGCGAGTTCACGGTCCATCAGGCGTCGAACGGTCTCGAAGCGTTGGCGATGGTGCGTCACGAACAACCTGATCTGGTCATTCTCGACATCATGATGCCGCACCTCGACGGCTACGAAACCTGCCGTCAGCTCCGTCAGTTCAGCGATGTTCCCGTGGTTGTGTTGACGGCGATGGGCGATGAACGGGACATTGTGCTGGCCCTCGACTGCGGAGCCGACGACTGCCTCACGAAGCCGTTTGGGGTCGAAGAGTTGCTCGCCCGCCTTCGGTCAGTGCTGCGTCGATCCCAATCGCGGGACTCGGTCGCGGCGCGCGAAGCAATCGAGTTCCGGGATCTGCGGGTCGATGTTGATGCGAACCGAGCCTGGCTGCGGGACGAAGAACTCAACCTCACGCGGACCGAGTTCAGTGTGCTGCGTACCTACGCCGTCAATCTGAACAAGACCGTGCCGCATCAGATGGTGCTGTCCGCCGTTTGGGGGCCCGGCTACGAAACCGAGACCCACTACATCCGCATCTACGTCAGTCGCCTCCGCAACAAGATCGAGAGCGAAGACGAGACGCCGTACTTTGCGACGGAGCACGGCCTCGGCTACCGGTTGGGCGACTGACATCGTGCCCGCCCGGTGGTTGTCTCCCATGGTTTATGAATTGTCTATGCGTAGCGCCCGTTGTTTAGAGACTTGCTATTCGGCCCCTCCGTAAGTTCAGCCGGGTAAGGCAAACGGCCGCTGTCCCGCGGCCACTTTTCACCAGGAGGGGAATCCCATGAGGAAACGCTTGCGCTTGGCGCTCGCACTGTTCATGGCATTTGGGCTCGTCGCCGCTGCATGCGGTAGCGATGCAACAGATGTCGTGGATTCGGCCGGAGAAGCTGTGGCTGATGCCGCAGAGTCCGCCCAGGACACTGTGGAGGACGTGGCCGAAGACGCCGCAGACGTCGCCACGGACGACGGCGCGGAAGATGACGCCACTGCCGAAGAGGGGGCGGACACCATCGTCGGCACCATCAAGATCGGTGCCGCACTCAGCGAGACGGGCAAGTTCTCGGTCGAAGGCAAAGACTCCCGGCAGGGCTACGACACCTGGGCCAAGTGGGTCAACGAGGAGTACGGTGGCATCCAGCTGCCGGACGGCCGCTACGAGGTCGAGATCGTCTACTACGACGACGAGTCCGACGCAGACACTGCAGCGAACCTCGTGCAGCGTCTGATCGATGAGGACGGTGTCGAGTTCCTGCTCGGCCCGTACTCCAGCGGTCTGACGACCGGCGCCTCGGCAATTTCCGAAGCAGCTGACGTGATCATGGTCGAGGGCAACGGAACCTCGGACTCGATGTTCGAACGCGACTTCCAGAACCTGTTCCTGGTCGCAACCGTTGCGTCGGACTACACCAAGTCCGGTATCGAGGCGTTTGCAGCGAAGGGAGCCAAGACCGCAGTTGTTGCGTACGAGGACACCTCGTTCCCGACGGCTGTTGCGAACGGCGCCATCAAGCATCTCGAGGACAACGGCATTGAAGTGCTTGCTGTCGAAACGTACCCGAAGGACCCAACCGACCTGAGCCCGATCATCTCGAAGTTCCGTGAGCTTGAGCCGGACATCTTCATCGGTGGCGGCCACTACATCGACGCTGTGTTGTTCACCAACGCAGCTGACGATGTTGGCTTCGCTCCTGACGGAATGCTCATCACTGTTGGTCCATCGAATCCGAAGCTCATCGACGAGCTTGGCGACTCAGTCGAGGGCGTCGTTGGCCCGACGCAGTGGGAGCCAACCATGGCGTACTCGGGCGAATGGCTGGGATCTGCTCAGGACTTCGCTACCCGCTACGAGTCGTACTGGGGCGAGGCTCCGGTCTACCAGGCAGCGTCAGCGGCGGCTTCAGGCCTTGCATTGCACATCGCAATCGAACAGGCAGGAACCACCGACACCGCCGCCGTTCGGGAAGCGCTTCGTGCCATGAACGTCGACACGTTCTACGGCCCGATCGGATTCGACGACCGTGGCGTCAACACGTCCAAGCCAATGGGAACCGTGCAGGTTCAGGACGGAGCGATCAACGTCGTTGCGCCTGACGGAGCAGCGATTGCGGACTTCAGTTACCCACGGGGGAACTGACTGCCAGCAACAGGCCAAGAGGCCCCTTCCGTTGTATTCGGGGGATGACCTGCCGCGGTCAGCCCCCGAATATGGCGGTACTACCCATCGAAGATCAACGATTTAGGAAAACCCTGGTCCAATGGACACGCTTGTTCAAGCTCTCATCAACGGCATCGCCGTCGGTGGCTTCCTGACACTCATGGTGCTCGGCTTCTCGATCATCTGGGGCGTCATGGGCGTCATCAACTTCGCTCATGGCGAATTCATCATGGTTGGCGCCTACATGGCCTGGTTCGCGAGATCTGAGTGGGGGGTCGAGCCGCTGTACAGCGCGTTGCCGATCTTCCTCATCATGTTCGTGGTCGGCTTCGTTCTGCAGAAACTGGTTGTCAACAAAGTGATCGATCGGCCCCACCTCGTTTCACTCCTCGTGATGTTTGCGGTGTCGATCATCATGTCGAACTCCGTCAAGCTCATCGCCGGCGCCGACTTCCGTCGGGTCAACAGCGACATTCAGCGGGGCTTCTGGGAACTCGGCGACATCGCCACCATCCCGAGGAAGCACACGGTCGTGCTGGTCGTCGCGATCATCGTGCTCGTCGCCCTTCAGACCTTCCTGCAGAAAACTCGGCTCGGCAAGAGCATTCGTGCCGCCGCCCAGAACCGCGAGGCCGCTCAGATCGTCGGCATCGACATCAAGTGGGTCTACGCCTTCACCTTCGCTCTCTGCATCGGCATCACCGCAATGTCGGGTGCACTCACCTCGACGATCATCCCCGTCTTCCCGTTCATGGGCCCGCCGTGGGCGCTCCGGGCGTTCGTGATCACCGCCCTTTCCGGACTTGGTTCGGTCAAGGGCACCCTCGGTGCAGCGATGTTCCTTGGTCTCCTCGAGAGTCTTGTCGCCACATATGCACCGGGCAGTTCTGGCTCGCAGCTTGCGGTCATCACGGCGTTCGGGTTGCTCGTCGTGACCCTGGTGCTCCGTCCTCAGGGTCTCTTTGGCGGCCTTCGCCCCGTTGATGCAGGAGGCCACTGATGAACAAGTCTGTGTTCAAGACGATCGGGCTGGTCTCGGCGGCGCTGCTGGTGGCGATGTTGTTCTTTCTGCCGATGTTGGGCCACTACGGGAACGACTCAACCCTGTTCACCGTCACGTTGCTGCTGGCAAGTGTCGGGACAGCCATCAGCTGGAACCTGACCGGCGGATTCACTGGCTACGTCGACTTCGGTCACGCGGTCTGGTGGGGCATCGGCGCCTATACAACGGGCGTGCTGATGTCGAACGAGTCCGAGTGGATTCCGCAGCAATGGCCGCTCGTCCCGGCACTCATCGTGTCGATGTTCTTCACTGCGCTGGTCGCGAACCTGGTCGGGCGTTTGACGATGCGATTGTCAGGTCCGTACTTCTCGATCGCGATGCTTGGCTTCTTCGTGTTCTTCCGGGAAGTTGTACGCGTCGCGGGTCCGCTCACGAACCGCGGCATCGGACTGACGATCAAGCCGGTCATCAATCGGCCTCTCTGGTACTACATCACGCTGATCTTCGTCCTGTTCCTGGTGTACCTGTCGTGGTGGCTTCGTCGGACGCGCTTCGGTGCTTCACTCATCGCAATTCGTGAAGATGAGATCGGGGCCGAGATGCGTGGCATCGACACCACCCGCAACAAGGTGATGGTGTTCACCTTGTCCGGGGCGATCACGGGTCTGCTCGGCGGAATGTGGGCGTATCAGAACACGTTCCTCGACCCCGACATTGCATTCGTCGAGGTCCGAACGATCGATGCGGTGATGGGCACGATGCTCGGCGGACTCGGAACGGTCGCGGGTCCGATCATCGGAATGGTCTTCCTGTTCGTCCTTCGAGAACTGCTGTGGACCCAGGAATCGCTGTTGCAGACGCACCTCATTGTTCAGGGGTTGCTGCTTGGAGCGGTGGTGCTCTATCTCCCGAAGGGCCTGATGGGCCTTGTTCGTGGCGAGGTTGCCTTCCTTGACCGTTTCCGGGAGCGAAGCTCGACGTTCGACGGCATGGAGTCAGCGGTCTTGGAAGCCCAGGAGTCGCCGATTTCGGACTCCGAGGATGAGCACCCCCACGATCCAGTGGCCCTGCACCCGACCTGGGATGGGAGGACGTCATGACACGAGTTCTGGAAGCCTCGGGTATCGTCCGAAGATTTGGCGGACTCACGGCCGTCGGTGGTGTGGACATTCACGTCGATGCAGGCGAAATGGTTGGCCTGATCGGACCGAACGGCAGCGGCAAGACCACGCTGTTCGACTGTCTCAGTCGGGTGCAAACCATCGATGAGGGCCACATCGTGCTCAACGGCACCGACATCAGCAAGATGCAGCCCCACCAGGTGGCGCACATCGGCCTGTCACGTACGTTCCAGGTCCTGCGGGTGTACCGGGAACTCACCGTTCTCGAGAATATGGAGCTGTCGGTGCAGTGGGGCGACATCAGCCTGCTGTCGTCGTTCCGCAAACCCACGAAGGAGACCACCGAAAGGGCCGACCGCCTGATCGATTTCCTCCTGCTCTCACGCCTGCGGGACCAACAAGCGAGCTCGCTGAGTGGTGGCCAACGTCGCCTACTCGAGCTCGGCATGGCGCTGATGTCTGAGCCAAGCATCGTGCTTCTCGACGAGGCGATGTCTGGTGTCAACCCCAGCCTGGTCGAACAGATCAAAGACCGAATTCGGATCCTGAACCAGGAACAAGGCGTGTCGTTCTTACTCGTCGAGCATGACATCCGCTTTGTCAAAGACCTGTGCGACCGCGTTGTGGTTCTGAACTATGGCGAGAAGCTCGCCGAGGGGGCCCCAGACGAGATCATGGAGAACGAAGCGGTCATCGAGGCCTACTTTGGCGACGATGGCACCGAAGGAGCAGGCGATGCTGGGAACTAACGGAAACGGGGCTCCTGGATCAGGGTCGCGTCCATTGCTCGAAGTTCAAGACATCTACGCGGGCTACGACCCGAACGTCGACATTCTCCAAGGCGTGACCTTGCATGTGAACGAGGGCGAAATCGTCTGCGTGATCGGACCGAACGGCGCAGGAAAGTCGACGGTGTTCAAGGCGGTCTACGGAATGTTGGGCGTTCGAAAGGGCACCGTCTTGTGCAACGGACGCGACATCACGAACATTCGTCCACAAGACGCACTCAAGACTGCGGGTATCACGATCGTTCCGCAGCTACGAAGTGTTTTCTCACAGATGACCGTGCACGAGAACCTTGAGCTCGGCATGTATCTGTCCACCGACAAGGCCAAAGTCGCCGAGCGAATCGACTACGTCTACGACCTGTTTCCGCGGCTCGGAGAGCGGGCCCGCCAGGAGGCGGGAACGATGAGCGGTGGTGAACAGCGGATGCTCGAAATCGGTCGAGCGCTGATGTGGGAACCGCGGCTCGTGTTGATGGACGAACCTTCTGCTGGTCTTGCACCGATCATCACCAAGTCAATCTTCAAAGCGATCACTCGACTCAACCAGGAGATTGGACTCACCGTCTTGATGATCGAGCAGAATGCGCGTCAAGGCTTGCAGGCGAGCCACCGGGGCTATGTGATCGAACTCGGTCGCCAAACGTATGATGGGCTCGCTGATGATCTCCTTGGGAATGCGAACGTTCGCCGGGCCTTTCTGGGAGGACACTGACCGAATCCGAGCGGCGCATCGCTGAGCTGGAAGACTGGGGGAGTGAGCAGCGGTTCGGACGGGCACCATCTGACGATCGGTGCCCTCGTCGGAGCGACGATCGCTACCGTGTTCCCGGGCTTCCTCACCGGGGCTCTCGCCGTGCAGGTAGGCGACGACCTCGGTGTCACCGAGTCCACCTACGGGTGGGGGCTCGGGGGGTTCTTTCTGGCGGCAACGGCGGGTTCCATCGTGCTGGGGCGACTGGCGCAGCGGATCGGCCCTCGCCGTCAGATCATGATCGTGCTCGTCGTCTCGGCGGTCTCGCAGTTGTTCATCGCGCTGGTGGCGGAGAGTTTTGCTGCGTTGGTCGGTGCGCTCGCCGTGTGCGGATTCGTCAACGCAGGGAATCAGACTGCGGTGAATCTTGCGCTGACGCAGGCGCGGCTCCCGCGGCTCGGGCTGTCGATTGCGCTGAAGCAATCAGGGATGCCCACTGCGTCGATGCTGAGCGGACTCGCTGTTCCGGTGATTGCGCTCACCGTCGGTTGGCGTTGGGCCTACGCCGGCGGTGCTGTGCTGGCGCTCGTCGCGATGGTGGCTGTCCGCAGCGTGATTCCTTCGAGCGCGGCAGCACTGGAGGCGCAACAGGCCACGGCGCCGGTGTCGACGCGGAGATCCCTCGTGCTCGCCGGGGTCGTCGGTGGGCTGCTTGCGTTCAGCGCGGGAGCGCTGAATGCCTGGGTCGTCGCGTCCGGGGTGGACGCGGGTCTCTCGCCCGGCTTCGCCGGGCTCATGCTGAGCATTGGGGCGGCGTCGGGCATCACGCTTCGGCTCGCGGCCGGCTTGCGACTCGACACGATGACGACCCGCCCGTTGCTTGTCGCCGGGATCACGGTGCTCTTCGGCGCAGTCGGCATGGCGTTTCTTGGTCTGCGGAACGAGGGCGCCCACATCGCCGCAACCGTTCTCGCCTTCGCCGGAGGATGGATCTGGCCGGTCTTCACGAACTTCGGCATCGTGCGAACGAACGCGGCAGCGGCCGGCGCAGCGACGGGCATCACGCAGATGGGGGTCTATCTCGGCGTCTTTTCCGCTCCGCTGATCACCGGCATGTTGATCGAGTCGGTCGGTTACGGCTGGATGTGGTCGCTCGTCGCACTGACGAGCGCAGCCGGTGCCGCCCTTTGCATCCGGATCTCGCCGGACTTCTGACGTCAGGCAGAGCGGGTCGTGGAATCCCGCAGATCCAGTGTTCCCGAACCTGACGAGCGAAGGTCGTGCACCACCTGTCGAAGTTCGCTGAGCGCCTGGTTCTGGCGGCGGTTCGACTTTCGGGCCAACCGGCGAAGTGTGTGAACGGCCTCGCCGAGCGGTTCCGGGCGGGCGATCCCGTAACCCTGCGCCGAGTGAATGCCGAGCGCCCGGATCGTTTCGAGATCCTCATCGGTCTCGACGCCCTCGGCGACCACCGGGATGCTGAGCTCGTTCGTCATCTGCCAGATGGCGTGCGTCAACACCTGCTGGGTGCGGTTCTTGTGAATTCCGTCGATGAAGGACCGGTCGATCTTGAGGTCGCTGATCGGGAATGTTCGGAGGTAGGTCAGTGAGCTGTAGCCCACACCGAAGTCGTCGATCACGACGCGCACACCAAGGTCACGCAGGTTCTGGAGCACGGAGTTGTTCATCTCCGCCTGGCTGATGAGGCCGGTCTCGACGAACTCGAGCCCGAGCATCGTCGGGTCGGGGATGCGGCGAACGGTGGCCCGGACGTCGCGCTCGAGGCCGGCGGCGACGTGGATCGGCGAAATGTTGACGTTGACCCGGACCGTCGCCAGCTCGGGATGATTGGCGAACTGCGTGAGGAGCTTCGCCGCAGCGGCGAGCGCCTTGCGACCGAGGTCGTTGATCAGGCCAGTCTCTTCCGCCACCGGAATGAACTCCATGGGACTGATCAGTGATCCATCGGGCTGCGGCCAGCGAGCCAGAAGTTCGAGTCCGATCGGCGATCCGTCGGTCACCCGGGTGATGGGCTGTCCCCAGAAGACGATGTTGTCGTTCTCGATCGCCCGGCGCAAGCGACGTTCCAGATCCGCTCGATGGGACACGTCGTCGGCCATCTTCTGGTCGAACACGGTCACGCGGCTGCCAATCGTCCGCTTGCCTCGGTACATCGCAAGGTCCGCCTCGACGAGCACCTGCTCAGCCGTTGCGGACCCGGAGAAGACGGTGACGCCGGCGCTGGCCTCCACCTGCATGGTGTGATCGTTGTGACGGATCGGTTCGGCGATCCGATCGACGGTTCGATGGAGCATGCCGCGGAGGGCCCGTTCCGAGTCGGTGGGAATGAGGACAGCGAACTCGTCGCCGCCGCGGCGACCGGCGATGACGCCGTCGGGGAGAACATGGAGCAGGCGGTCGCCGACTGCCCGAAGGACCGCGTCGCCAAAGGCATGGCCAAGCGTGTCGTTGATGACCTTGAACCGGTCGAGGTCGATGATCGCCAATGCATGGGGTTCGCCCAGCTCGACGATCGCTTCGATCTCCTCGTCGAAGGCGGTGCGCCCGAGGAGGCCGGTCAGTTCGTCGATACGAGCCGACTCGAGGTTGGCGTCCATGGCTTCCCGGAACGCCCGGCCTTCCTGCGAGGAGAGGCTGACGATGGTGCTGATGGTGATCGACCAGAGGGCGGCGAGAATCGCCAGCCCGACGTGGCCGCTGACCACGTAGGCGAGAATGTGGGCGAGGTGGACGGCGGCGAAGGGGACCACCAGCGTCCGGTGCTCTGCGGAGAACTGGAGTGCGACCGGCGGATACATGGCGAGGGCGAACAACGGAAGATGTCGAGTGTCCGATGTGGCGAGGACGGCGCCACCGATCCAGGGCACGGCTGCGAACAGCAGCGAGTGAATCGAGCGGGCGGTGAAGTCGATGGCGATGTCTCGCCTGGTCGGTTCCTGGGTGCGTTGTTTCCGGGAGAGCCAGACGCCGGTCACGGCGATGAGCCCGCTCCACAAGAGGACGAGCGGACGCGAGATTGGCAGATACCAGAGAAGCGACGCCATGACGCCGGCAACCGGCACGTGAACCAGCCAGTTCACGATGCTGGGCATGCGGCGGGACGTTCCGTCGGAGGAGGGGCGGGTCAGGGTGGCGGTCGCCATGCGAGTGTGGTCGGCCGGTGCCGACCGAATATGAGCCGAATTACCCAATCCATGGGCCAAAAGTCTCAGGAGCCGGGTTCGGTCTCCTCGCCGGTGATCGTGGGCCCGGGGAGCGGGTCCTCGTCCGGGCCGAGCCAGAGGAAGGCTCCGAGGGTGACCAGAACGGCTCCCAGCCCGACGGCGATCATCATGAGCACTGGCGGCCTTTCCTCTGTCTCGACGCGTTCGCGTCGGGTCCGTTCCCTCCGGGAAGGCAACACGGCATCGATCAGTCCCGCTGCGTCGGCGGGCCCTTCGCCCCGACTTGCCGCATCGATCGCCTGGCTGCGCCACTCGGGGACGTCCGTTCGGGCGAAGAGCGATCGAAGGATCGGGGCCACGTCGCGGAGGTCCGTGGCGGGTACGGCTGCCGTGTCGGCTCCCAAGGCCAGGTCGACGAGCACGATGTCGTCGCCGTCCACAAGGATGTTGTGCTCGGACAGCGCGCCATGGGCGATGTTTGCTGCGTGGAGCGCTCGCACACCTTCGAGGATGTGGCGGGCAACACGCTCCGCTCGCACCTCGGGCATCGCCTCCGGCCCGCTCAGGGCATCGTCGAGGGGTATCCCGTCAAACCAGTCGGTCACGACGGCAGGTTCGCCGTCCAGGACCAGCACGTCACGGACGCGAAGAACGTTCGGATGCTCGACGGCAGCGAGCGCGTCAACGCGCTCCCGGATCATGTCCACGGACACATCGGCGCCGAAGACTCGGAGGGCGACCCGGTCGGCGGCGGCATCGTCGGCGCGGTAGACCGAGCTGCGCTCGCCCCGGGCGGCCAGGTTCACGAGGGTGTAGCCGGCTTCTGCAGCCGCGGCGTCGAGGCTCACCGGCCCATGATCGCATCTCGGGCCGGCACCGTCACAACGTCAGGCGGCTCGAATCGTCGTGCCGAGGTCGACGAAGGGCGAACGGGCCCGTGTCTCGCAGATGGTGAGCGGTGACGACGACGCGAACAGATTGCCCTGCGCAGCATGAACGCCGAGCGCCCGCAATCGTTGGTAGTCGTCCGCCGCCGAGACCCCTTCGGCCGTGACGGTGAGTTCGAGCGCCTTCGCCAAGCCGAGGATGGCGCTCGTGAGCGCCTGCTTCTTCGGGTCCTTGTGAATGTCGGTCACGAACGATGGATCGACCTTCACGCCAGTGATCGGGAGCGTTCGCAGGTAGGTCAGCGACGAGTAGCCGACCCCAAAGTCGTCGATCAGGATGCGGGGTCCGGCGGCGCGAATCTGGGCCAGCTCGATGAACACTTCCCGGGTTTCGTCGATGAGTTCTGCCTCGCCAAACTCGAGGCCGAGTCGGCCGGGCTCCGGCAGGTCGCGAACGACCGCGTTCACGTCGTCGAGGAGGCCATGGCCGAGGTGCTTGGGCGAGAGGTTGACGTTGACCT
>CALBVR010000296.1 GCA_937969565.1 uncultured Acidimicrobiales bacterium
CAACGGCAACCGCTCTTCCGGGCGTTGAACACGGCACCGGGCGGCATTGCGGCACTCCTCGAAATGCGCACGGCGCTGCTGGCCCGCCGGCGCACGCACCCCGAACTCGGTCCGGTCGAACACGACCTGTCCCACCTGCTCCGCTCATGGTTCAACCGCGGCTTCCTCCACCTCGAGCAGCTCGACTGGACCACGCCGGCCCACGTGCTCGAGAAACTCATCGAGTACGAGGCCGTCCACGAGATTCGTGGATGGGATGACCTCCGCCGCCGCCTCGCCCCCGACCGCCGATCCTTCGGCTTCTTTCACCCGGCGTTGCCCGGCGAACCGGTGATCTTCGTTGAGGTGGCACTCACCAATGGCATGGCGCGTTCGATCCAGGATGTGATCGATGCCCCCAATCCCGATGGCCCGCCGGAAGACGCCGACGCCGCAATCTTCTATTCGATCACCAACTGCCAGACCGGCCTTCGCGGCATCTCCTTCGGCAGCTTCCTCATCAAGCAGGTGACCGAGCGGCTGGCCGGCGAGATGCCCGGACTCACGACCTTCGCCACGCTCTCTCCCATCCCGGGATTCGCCGGCTGGCTGGAAGGCGAAGATCCCGACGCCGACACCACCGACCGGGAACTGATGGAACGTCGGTGCGCCCAGTACCTGTTGGGAGCACGTCGCGGCCAGCTGCCGCTGGATCCCGTCGCCCGCTTCCATCTGCGCAACGGCGCCCGCGTCGATCGAATCAACTGGCAGGGCGACATCTCTGCGAAGGGCATGAAGGAGTCCCACGGGCTCCTGGTCAACTACCGCTACTCCGGCGAGGACCTCCTCGGCAATCACGACGCGCTCGTCCAGGACGGTGTCGTGATCGCCTCGCCCGACGTCCTCGCCCTTGCCGGCGACACGATCGATACCAGCCTCGTCGCGGATTCCCCCACCCGAGTTGCTCCCTGATCGAAACCGGGGCACCCTGAGTGGACAACTGAATAATTCCTCGGGGTAGGGGTGTAAGTCCCGACCGGCGGTGATGCGCAAGCGATTGCGACAAGCCCGCGAGCCTCCGTGCACTCCACGGGTGGCTGACCAGGTGAGATTCCTTGGGCCGACGGTAAGAGTCCGGATGGGAGAGGAGACTGTATGTTCACCGGATTGGTGGAAGAGTGTGGGCGCGTGCTCGCACTCGAACCTGTTGGTGACGGTGTACGGCTGCGCATTGCGGCCTCCACCGTCCTTGATGACGTCACGATGGGCGCGTCCATCGCGGTCAACGGCGTATGCCTGACCGTTGTCGACTTCGACGACGAGTCGTTCGCGATCGACGCGGTACCGGAGACCATGGATCGATCGAGTCTCGGCTCGCTCGAGCCGGGAAGCGCCGTGAACCTCGAACGATCGGTTCGGGCCCACGACCGCCTCGGCGGTCACATCGTGCAGGGTCATGTCGATGGCACGACCACGATCACCCGCATCGACAGCCTCGATGACGGATCGTTCGAGTATCACTTCGGACTCGATGAACAAACGGCCCGCTACGTGGTCGAGAAGGGGTCCATCACCGTCGACGGCATCAGCCTGACGGTGGCATCCCTCTCCGACGACGCCTTCTCGATCGCCGTCATTCCCCACACCGCATCGGTCACCACGCTCGGCGAACGAGCGGTCGGCGACCTCGTCAACCTTGAAGTCGATGTGCTTGCCAAGTACGTCGAACGCCAGCTGAACCTCCGACAGGTGAACTCATGACCACTACCGATTCCCCCACGTCCACCGACACCATGCTCGATCCGATCGAAGACGCAATCGCCGACTTCGCTGCCGGAAAGTTCGTCGTGGTCGTCGACGATGAAGACCGCGAGAACGAGGGCGACCTCATCATCGCGGGCGCAAACCTCACCGAAGAACAGATGGCGTTCATGATTCGCCACACCTCGGGCGTGATCTGCGCACCGATGCTCGACGACCTGGCCGACCGGCTCCGTCTCCCGTTGATGGTGGCCGACAACACCGAATCGCACCGCACCGCATTCACGGTCACCGTCGACCTCATCGAAGGATGCACGACCGGCATCTCCGCCGGGGACCGGGCTCGTACCCTCCGAGCCCTCTCCGACCCCGACACCGTCGCCGGCGACCTGGCGCGGCCGGGACACATCTTCCCGCTCCGAGCTCGCGGTGCCGGTGTGCTCAATCGCGCCGGCCACACCGAAGCCGCCATCGACCTTTGCCGCATGGCCGACCTTGCACCCGTCGGTGCACTGTGCGAAATCGTCAATGACGACGGCACGATGAAGCGCCTCCCCGAATGTCGGGCGTTCGCCGACGAGCACGGCCTCAAGCTCATCTCGATCGCCGACCTGATCCGCTACCGCCGCAAGAGCGAAAAGCTGGTCGAGCACTTCGCCGAAGCCGCCATCCCCACCGAATTCGGGGAGTTCACGGCCCACGCCTACCGCAGCATCGTCGATGGCGAAGAGCACCTCGCCTACACGATGGGCGATCTGAGCGGCGACAACGTGCCGCTCGTTCGTGTGCACTCGGAATGCCTCACCGGCGACATCCTCGCCTCGGAGCGTTGCGATTGTGGTCCGCAGCTGCGGACGGCGT
>CALBVR010000297.1 GCA_937969565.1 uncultured Acidimicrobiales bacterium
CGCGTGCCGAAGACGCTGGGCCTCCTCGAGGATCAGCTCCACCTGCTGCGTGCGCACCTTTCCCCCGGAGCCCGGGTGGTGGCGGCAGGGATGGTGCGCGACATCCACACCTCGACCCTCGAACTGTTCGACTCGATCCTCGGGCCGACGGTCACCTCGCTGGCCGAGCGGCGGGCACGTCTCATCCATCCGGAGTGGCAGCCCGAGGTGTCGCCGCCGACCAACCCGTGGCCGGTGCGTTGGCGCCACGACGGAATCGAGCTGGTGAATCGGGGTGGCATCTTCTCGGCTCGATCCATCGACATCGGAACACGGTTGCTTCTCGAACACCTCCCGCCGTCCGGGGGAACGGTCGTGGACCTCGGCTGCGGCAACGGAGTTCTCGGCATCGCCATCGCCCGGATTGGCGCGGTCACGCAGGTCCAGTTCGTGGATGCGTCCTCGCGGGCGGTGGACTCCGCAAAGCTCAGCTGGAGCGAGAACGGTTCGGAGGCCTCGGCCGTCTTCCACGTGGCCGAGCGACTTGGCGCCGTGGCCGAACGTGGCAGCGTGGACGTGGTCGTGAACAATCCTCCGTTCCACGAAGAGCGTGCAGTCGGTGACGGCACGGCCTGGGACATGTTCGTCGACGCACACGCCGCCCTCCGTTCTGGCGGCGAGCTTCGAGTGGTGGCCAATCGGCAGCTGGGGCACCACAGTCGGATCCGCAAGATCTTCGGCAATTGCGAAACCGTTGCCGCCAACCGGAAGTTCGTGGTGCTCTCGGCAATCAGGTGACGTCCGGCGTGCGGCCAGCTACGTTGCACCCATGCCGAGCACGCCACCCGCCGACATCGACGTCGTCGACTACATCGCCCAGACCCGCGACAGCTATGCCGCACTCGGGTACGACGCCTACCGCTGGGCCGACAATCCGGATCCCGTTCCGCTCACACCGCTGGCCAAACCGCTGGCGGAGTGTCGGGTGGCGCTCATCGCCTCGGGAGGGGTCTATCGAACCGGGCAGGTCGGCTTCACCCACAAGGACGACCTCTCGCACCGCGAAGTACCGAGCGACACACCCACCGAGGACCTGCGCGTCACCCACTTCGCCTACGACCAGACCAATGCCCGCAAGGATCCGAACGTGGTGTTCCCGCTTGCAGCCCTGCGGGCCATGGTGGACGAGGGCCGGATCGGATCGTTGGCGTCGCATGCACTCACGTTCATGGGTGGCATCTACTCCCAGCGCCGCCTGTCGGAGACCCTCATCCCGACGCTTCGCGCCCGGGTCGAGGCAATGGGCGCTGACGTTGCGCTGCTCGTACCGGTTTGACCGGTCTGTCACCAGTCAGTTGGACTGGTCGCACGAGATCTTGAGGCGGCTGGAGTGTCGACGCTCTCGTTGACGTCCGCATGGTCGATCACCGCATCGGCCAATCCGCCGCGGGCGGCCTACGTCGACCACCCGCTGGGACATACGGCCGGGCGGCCGGAGGACCGCGCCGGGCAACAGGCGATCATCCGCGACGCCCTCGGATTGTTCGAATCGATCACGGCGTCGGGCGCCATCGTGCCGGTCGAGAGCGATTGGGGTGCGCCGTGGCGCGCCGAAGCTCGTGCGCTGATGGACCATCGGACGCCACGGCACGACGATCCCCAGTATCAGACCGACGCAGACCGCGATGCCGCAGCGCAGCGGCATGGGGAAGAACTGGCCTGCGCGGTGTGTGCGCCGGCCGACGTGCCTGCGGACTGACTGCTCAGGAGAGGGCGTCTTCGAGGAGACGGCCGAGCGCGTCGCGGTCCAGATCGACCGACAGCCACGTCGAGCCGACGGCGCTCGCGTTGCCCGTGGCGAGAACGAGCGAACCGCCCACGGCTGCCGACGTCAGGACGGCGTGGTGTTCCGGTCCGACCACGAACGCCAACGTGCAACGCACCGGCCGGGTCAGAACGACATCGAAGCGGATGCCCTCCGGAATCCGGCGAGCCAGGGTGCGGAGGTCGCCGATTCCCTCGATCGCATGAACTCTCGCAAGATCGGCGACATCGGGTCGTCCGGCCACGTCCAGCTCGACGGTGGGAAGCGTGGCGAGTTCGCCGTCGATCTCGGCCATGGTCCAGCCAGCGGTTGTCACCGGGAGGAGCGCGGTCGGTTCGGCCATCAGCCCAGCGTGACAGGCCTGATCGAAACGTCGTGGTCTCAACCGGACTCAACTTGCCAGAGGAAGCCCGGATGCGGATACGGCGTCCACCACAGCGGCAAGCGCGTCCAGTTTCACCGGCTTGGCAAGGTAGTCGTCCATGCCCGCGCCAAGGAAGCGTTCCCGATCGCCTTCGAGCGCATTGGCGGTCAGCGCAACGATCACCGGTTGTGCATCGGCGGGAACCGTCTCGCGAATGTTCCGGGTTGCTTCCATGCCGTCCATTCCGGGCATCTGGATGTCCATGAACACGAGGTCGTATCGGTTCTCGGCAACCATTTGAACGGCAGATTGGCCGTCGGAAGCCTGGTCGGCTTTGATGCCGAGCTTCGAGAGCATGGTGAGCCCGACCTTCTGGTTGACGATGTTGTCATCGACCAGAAGGACCCGTAGTCCGTCGCCGCCGTCGTCCGCAGTTGACTTTGGCGCCTCCACTCCGCGTGGGGTGATCACTGGAACGACCCGCTCGGCCATCGGGCTCTGGAGCGCGCGATCCAACGTGGAGAGAAAGTTCCCGGGGAACACCGGTTTCGAGAGCGGATGAGCGGAGCGGAACGGCGCAGGGTCGGAACTCGGACGAATCTGTCCGAACGGCGAGAGCACCACCAGCGCCTTCCGTGGCGTTTCAGCATCGAGGTCGCGGAGCCAGTCGTCGATCTCCGCAGCATCGGTCGAGTCGACGACGACGGCATCGAACTCCGCGGCCTCCAGCGCCGCAGTTGCAGCCTCCCGGCCATCGGCCTCGACGACGTCGAGCCCCCAGTAGCGGGCGGCCTCGGCCATCGAGGAACGCAAGCCCTCATGTGGGGCCGCCAACAACACTCGGCCAGACAGATCGGCTCGAAGCGGACGCTGAGCACTCTTGGTGAGAGCGAACGGAATCGTGCACGTGAAGGTCGCTCCGGCACCCTCGGCGCTCTTGACCGCGATGTCGCCACCCATCAGCCGAACCAGGTCTCGACTGATGGTGAGGCCGAGCCCGGTTCCACCGAATCGTCGAGTCGTCGACGAGTCGGCCTGGGCGAACGAATCGAAGAGCCCGGCCGCCTGGTCAGGTGCGATTCCGATGCCGGTGTCGTGCACTGCGAGTGACAGCTCGATCCGGTTGTCGTCTTCGCGCATGCAGCGGACGCTGACCCGGACGTCGCCGACCTCGGTGAACTTGACCGCATTTCCGAGCAGGTTGTTGAGCACCTGTTGGAGCCGGGGTCCGTCGCCGCGCAGCTGATCCGGGATCGTCGGGGCAATGTCGCAGATGAGCTCAATCCGTTTGGCGTTGGCCTGGGGAGCCACGACCGTGATCGACCGCTCGATGACGGTTCGGAGTGAGAAGGGATGGTCTTCGAGTTCCAGCCGACCGGCCTCGATCTTCGAGAAGTCGAGAATGTCGTTGATGACGTGCAGGAGCGCATCGCCGCTGTTGTTGATCGTCTTGACGAGTTCGGCCTGTTCATCGGTCAGGTCGTCGTCCAGGAGCAGCTGGGTCATCCCGATGACGCCGTTCATCGGGGTGCGCAGCTCGTGGCTCATGTTGGCGACGAATTCGCTCTTGGCGACGCTTGCGGCCTGCGCGGCTCGGGCCTTGTCGCTGAGTTCGGTCTTGAGGTGTCGTTCGCGTTCGCGAGCGGCCTGGCTCAACCGTACGATCGCGAACACCATGACGAGACACGCCGTGGCGACCACGATGAAGAGCGAGAGGGAGCGGTCGGCCCGGGCCACGTTCTCCGAAGCGGCCTGGGAACGGGAGTCGTTGACGACGGTGCGCAGATGTCCCAGGTCGCCGCGAACGATCGAATGTGCGATTTCGGCTTCCGCGAGGGAGGACGCCCGCTGATCCGCCGGCAGTCCGACCATGCGCTGACCCGCTTCGGTGATGGCGGCGGAGGTGGTGCCGATCTTCTGAATGCGGTTGTCGACCGGTGCCGCGTCACCATCGATCGCGACGTTGAATCTGATCCGAAGTTCGTCCAGCCGCTCTTCGATGCGGTCCTGACGACGGTCCAGGAGCTGGAGTGCCCTGTCGTCCCCGCCAGCGCCACGCCGAAGTTCCGTCATGAGCTGGGAGCTCAGATTGTCGACCTCGGTGAGCTGTTGATCGACCGACGCCCAGGCCACGGCGTCGTCGGAGCTCTGGCTCAGCCAGCCCACGATCGTGAGGATGACGACGAGGCAGAAGACGGTCAGGAACGCGTTGATGAGCGTCATCGTCTCGACGAGATGCCGGCCCAGCCAACGTCGAATCAGGGGAGTGGGGTTCCGCCGCCGCACGCCAGAGTTTCGACGGAGGCGCGATCGTTCTTGAGTGGGTGAAACCGCCTCGATCGAATCGTCGCAGGATCGCAATCAAGTCAAAAGGCCCATGGGTCGATTCCTCGCCCATGGCGGTTTGCAACAGACAGATTCCCTTCCCGATTGTGCTGGCCCTCCTCGTGCTGATCGGCGCGTGCGGAGCAGATGAAACGACGGCTCCGAGCTCGGTGGCGTTCGCCGATCCCGTGCCCTTGCCCACCGAGGTCCTGGAGGAGCCGCCGGTGATCGGGCTCTCCGTGCAGAACCTCTCCCGAACGTTCTTCCAGGGCTTGGAGGGTGGGGCCCGCGGTGAAGCCCAGGCCAGCGGAGCCACACTGTTGGTCGCCGACGCCGGTGATGACGCTGCGCAACAGCTCGTCGATGTTCGAAACCTCATCGATCAGGGTGTGCACGGTCTGATCGTCAGCCCGGTCGACAGCGGAGCGGCGGTGGCCATTGCCGAACTCGCACGACAGAACGGTATTCCGCTGGTCGCCGTGGCCAACCAGATCGGCACGGTCGACGACTACGGCCCGCAGTTCGTCTATCCCGGCACGGTGGCACTGGTCACCAACGACGACCTGGACATGGGCCGCAAGGCCGCCACGTTTGTCGCTCAGACGGTCGGCGACGACCAGGTCACGATCGCAATCATCGAAGGAAAACTCGGCACCGCCAACGCGGTCATGCGGGCCAACGGATTCACCAGCGAACTGGACGCGCTGGGCGTCTCCTACGAGATCGTGGGCCAGGCGGCCGGCGATTGGACGGGGGACGGAGGCGCACGCGTCTGTCGGGAATTCGCCAACCTCGAGACCGTCGAGATCATCTTTTCCATGTCCGACGCCATGACGGCGGGGTGCGTGGACGTGCTACGCACGGCTGGCCGCGACGGCATCGAGGTCGTGAGCATCGGCGGCAATGCCGCTGGAATCGAATTTCTGGAAACCGGAGCGATCTCCGGAACCGTCTGTCAGAAGCCGGGAACGATGGGAGCCCTCGCCGTGTCGACGATGGTCGACGCGCTGGCGACCCTCGAGTTCGAGCAGGGCCTGCGTTTCTATGAGACACCGGTGGTGACGGCGGGGAATCAAATGGCCACCTGCATCCCGCAGTGGTGAGCTGCGGAGATGGGCTGAAGCAAGCGCATCGTTGGTCGCGATAGGACGAGGGGCTGGGACCCTCATGTTCCTAGGCTGACGGGCATGCGCAGCGCTGAAGACCGTGAAGAACTCCTCCGGGCCGACATTCGACGGCTTGGTTCACAACTCGGCGAATCAATCGAACGAAACGTCAGCACCGAATTTCTCGCGCTGGTCGAGCGGGTGCGCACGCTTGCACGGAGCACTCGGGAAGGCGACGCCGCCGCGGGAGAAGAACTGGCCGCTGTCGTCGCCGATGTCGGTGACGTCGACGCGATTCTCCTGGTGCGAGCGTTCACCATCTACTTCCACCTGGCGAACGTCGCAGAGCAGGTGCATCGCGTCGAAGAGCTCAGGCTGAAGACAGAAGGATCGGGTCAGCTGTTCGACACGTTCGAACGCGCCGCAGAAGCAGGTATCGACCGAGATCAGCTCGCCGATGCCATCGCATCCATCGAATACCGTCCCGTCTTCACGGCGCATCCGACGGAGGCATCACGTCGATCCGTTCTGGAGAAGCGAGCCGAGATCGCCGAGCTGCTCAACCAGCGGCCCACGGCTGAGGCCGCCGGTCGGGTCCGAATCGACCGTCGGATCACCGAGATCATCGACCTGTTGTGGCTGAGTGACGAACTTCGGCAGGTGAAGCCCACCCCCGTGGATGAAGCCCGATCGATCATCTTCTACGTCGAGCGACTGGTGGAGACGGCCCTGCCGTTGGTGTGGGAAGACCTCGACCACCTCAGCCGCGAACTCGCCATTCCCGTCGATGCCATGGCGACGCCGGTCCGATTCGGTTCGTGGGTCGGAGGCGACCGCGATGGGAACCCGTTCGTGACGCCGGCCGTGACCTCCGAGGTGCTGGACCTCCAACGCCAGCGGGCACTCCGGCTTCTTCGCAGCGGTGTCCAGGAGTTGGCTGGCGACCTCAGCGTCTCCGGTCGAATCCGTCCGGCGTCGGATGAGCTTCTCGCCTGGATCGATGAGCAGTCCGCTCGCCACCCACACCTCGTCGCCGGCATCTCACCGCTCATCGCCGGTGAGCCCTACCGGATCGCCGCAACGATCATCGATGCCCGACTCGAGGCGACGGAGGGGTCGGGCGACGGCGCATACGAAACGCCCACCGAGTTCACCGACGACCTCGCCCGGATGGACGCCTCGCTTCGCGCATCCGCCGCAGACGCCGTCGCCGACGGACGCCTGCTCGGTCTTCGCCGCCTGGCTTCGACCATCGGCTTTCATCTGGCCACGCTCGATATCCGCCAGCACACCCGCCACCACCACGATGCGCTCGGCGAGCTGTTCGCCGGGGTGGGTGTGGAGTACCCGGAATCTGCAGACGAGCGGCTGGCGTTGCTGAGCGATGAGCTGGGCACCGGACGACCGTTCGCTCCCGCCTCCGATGGCGACATGGGCGGGATGGCGCTCGAGCTGTTCGGACTGCTGCGCCGGGAGATGGACCGCCTCGGCGACGTCATCCTCGAGAGCTACATCGTGTCGATGACCCAGGGGGCCGACGACCTCCTCGCTCCGGCGCTCCTCGCCCGCGAAGTGGGCCTGATCGATCTTCCCCGCAACGTGGCCCGCATCGGCTTCGTGCCGCTCTTCGAGACGATCGACGATCTGCGTGCCATCGAACCCATCATGGAACAGCTCTTCGCCGATCCGAACTACCGCAAGATCGTGGAACTGCGCGGCAACGTGCAGGAGGTCATGGTCGGCTACTCGGACAGCAACAAGGACGGCGGCATCGCCACGTCCCAGTGGGAGATCCACAAGGCGCTCCGAACGGTGCGGACGCTGTCCAAGCGCCACGGCATCGAGATCCCGGTCTTCCACGGCCGCGGTGGCACGGTCGGACGCGGCGGCGGCCCGACCCACGACGCCATCCTGGCTCAGCCATCGGGTGTGATCGTCGGTCTGATGAAAACGACCGAGCAGGGCGAGGTCATCGCCGACAAGTACAGCCGGCCGCGGCTGGCCCGGCGCAACCTCGATCTTGCCTACTCGGCGATGCTCGAGCACCGGCTCATGCACACGGAGACCCGGATCGGTGAGGCCGCCCGCGACCGCTGGTCGTCCGTGATGGACACGGTGTCGACGTCGGCGTTCGCCCGCTATCGGGAACTGGTCGAGGACCCGAGCCTCGTCGCCTATTTCACGACGTCCACCCCGGTCGAGGAGCTCGGCGAGCTCAACATCGGTTCTCGTCCCGCCCGCCGCAAGGGAGCGAACAGCGGAATCGAAGACCTTCGAGCCATCCCGTGGGTCTTCGGGTGGACGCAATCCCGTCAGATCGTCCCGGGCTGGTTCGGCGTCGGTTCCGGGCTCATGGCCGCCACCGAAGCCGGTCACGGTCCCGACATGCGAGACATGTTCCGGACATGGCGCTTCTTCCGGACGTTCCTGTCGAATGTGGAGATGACGCTCTCGAAGACCGATCTCGGGATCGCACGAACGTATGTCGAGACGTTGGTCGACCCAGAGCACCACCATCTGCTCGGCGTGATCGAGGAAGAACACCGGCGCACGGTTGAGGCAATCGCCACGGTGACCGGATCTGAGTTGCTCTCCGACCTGCCCGTTCTGCGGCGCACGCTCGACGTTCGGGATACCTACCTGGATCCGCTCAACGCGTTGCAGGTGAACCTGCTCAAGAGCACCCGCACCGCTCAGCACGCCGGCGACGAAACGGCCGAGCGGCGGATTCGTCGGGCATTGCTCCTGAGCATCAACGGCGTTGCCGCCGGCCTCCGCAACACCGGCTGAGCCTGCCGACCGTATTACGTTTGAGGTCATGCCGACGCCTCACATCAACGCTGCCGACGGTGCCTTCGCCGAGACGGTGCTCATGCCCGGGGACCCACGCCGGGCCACCCACATCGCCGAACGATTCCTGTCGAACGCCGAGCTGGTCACCGACGTGCGTGGCACGCTCGGCTACACCGGTACCTACGAGGGGACGGTCGTTTCGGTGATGGCGTCGGGGATGGGAATGCCCTCTGCGGCGATCTACATCACCGAACTCCTTCGCGCGTACGGGGTGCGTCGCATCATCCGCGTCGGAACCGCCGGTGTGTACGCCCCAGACCTTGCGCTGCGGCAGATCGTTGCGGCCACCGGAGCCGTCACCAACAGCAACCTGCCACGAATCATCGGGGCGCCGGAGACACTCGCTCCATCCGCCGAGCTGCTCGCAACGGCAGAGCGAGTTGCCTCAGGCACCGGCGTGGACTTAGCGAGCGGCACCGTCTTCACCAGCGACATCTTCTACGAGCCGAACGACGATGCTCGCCATGAGCACACGGCGAACGGGGTCCTGTGTGTGGAGATGGAGACCGCTGCCCTTTACGCAATTGCGTCCGTTGAGGTAGCTGAGGCCCTGACGCTGCTCACCATGACGGACCATCTGGTCACCGGCGAACATCTCTCGTCCGAGGAACGCCAACTCACGGTCGACGAGATGCTCGAACTCGGGTTGCGGACGGCGATCGCCGGATGACGGGTCGGCTGCGCTTCGGCACGGCCGGATTGCGCGCGCCGTTGGGCGATGCTCCCGACGAGATGAACGTGCGGACCGTGGCGATGGCGGCCTCGGCCATCGCAGACTGGCTTCCGGATGGATCGACGGTGGTGATCGGCCACGACGCCCGCCACGGCTCGGTTTCGTTCGCGGACGTGTCGGCCCATGTCCTTCTCTCGGCCGGCCATCGGGTCGAGCGATTCGATCGGCCTGTTCCCACACCGCTGGTTGCCTGGCGAGTGGCCAGCTCGTCGGCGGCCGCCGGAATCGTCGTCACCGCCAGCCACAACCCGGCGACCGACAACGGCTATAAGGTGTACGGCGCAGATGGCGCGCAGATCCTGCCGGACGCGGCGGCGGCGATCGAAGAGCGCATGGACGCTGTTGCGTGGCCAGAAACGGTTCCCGCCGGCCCGGCCGCCGACGCCATCGACATCGGCGACGATGTGATCGACGAATACGTGTTCGCCGTCGGCCGTGGCTCGGCAGAGACGTCACTGAACATCGTCTACACCGCCATGCACGGGGTTGGCGGAGATCTTGCCGTACGCATGCTCACCGAGGCCGGCCACACCGTCTACCCGGTGGCCGAGCAGTTCGAGCCGGACCCGGAGTTTCCGACCGCCCCATTCCCGAATCCGGAGGAACGTGGTGCTCTCGATCTGTCGATCGCGTTCGCCGAGCGGCTCGGCAGCGAGTACATCGACCTGATCCTTGCCCACGACCCGGACGCGGATCGGCTGGCGGTGGCGGTGTGGAACGAAGGGGAGTGGACGCGCCTGAGTGGCGACGATGTCGGAGCGCTGCTCGGCGCCTTCCTGCTGGACATCGAGGGACCGTCCGGTTTCGTCGCGACGACCGTCGTGTCGTCTTCGCTGTTGGATCGGATCGCAGCCGCGTGGAATGTGCCGTGTGTACGCACGCTGACCGGGTTCAAGTGGCTCGCCGCCACGGCGACCGACCAGGATCAGCCGCTGCTCTTCGCCTATGAGGAAGCGCTCGGCTACGCCGTGAGTCCAGCGGTCCGAGACAAGGACGGCCTATCCGCCGCGCTCGTCTTCGCCGAGCACGCCGCCGAGTTGCGCGCGGCCGATTCCACGGTGCTCGACGAGCTGGCGCGGCTGCACGCCGAGCATGGAGTGCATCGCAACGGGCAGGTGTCGGTGAGGTTCGAGGGTGCGGACTCCATGGAGCGAATGACCGCGGTGATGGCGGATCTCCGGTCTGCACCCCCGAGCGAATTCGGATCTCACAGGGTCGTTTCCGTTCGCGACCTGCTGGAGGACGAAGAACTGCCTGCGTCGGACGTCCTGATCTACACGCTCGCCGACGGCCGGGTGATCGTCCGGCCGAGCGGGACAGAACCGAAGCTGAAGCTCTACCTCGAAGCGGTCGCTGCCGATGCCGCCGGCGCCGACGAACTGCTCCAGGAACTCGAGCGGTCGGCTCGGGATCTGCTCCCCGATTGAGGAACTGCCACAATGTCGTCTCATCGCCGAGCCGGGGGAGACGGAAATGGGTGACGTATTCGATGAGGACCGCCTGCACCTGATCGGTGACGTGGGACGCCGGCTGGTCGACGCCGGGAAGATCCCGTGCTCGGTGGTGCAGCTGTCGCACAAGGGGTCGGTCGT
>CALBVR010000298.1 GCA_937969565.1 uncultured Acidimicrobiales bacterium
CGGATCGAGTTGCAGCATCGAGTTGAAGCCGAGGATTGCGCCACCGTGGCCGATGCCGAAGTCGGAACCCTCGTGGAGACCGAGCCCGTACTCGGCGCCGTCGTCGATCGGTTGGCGCATGGCCGCAACCAGCTCCTGGTCGAGCAGAGCGCCGTCGAACAGCGCTGTTGCGAACACCGCGAGTTCCTCGGCAGTGGTGACCAGCGAACCGGCCGCCCACGCCGACGAGGCGACCGACGTGTAGTCGAAGCTGGCGGTTCCCGCGGCGGAGACGGCGGTGACACCGCCGAGGACGTCGGTACGGTCACCGACGTCGAACGACGTGCGGGTCAGCCCGAGTGGCGTGGTGATGCGCTCGGCGAGGACCTCGTTCAGGGTGGCGCCCGCGAGGGTTTCGATGACTTGTCCCAGCAGCACGAAGTTGGTGTTGGAGTAGGAGTACCGCTCGCCCGGATCGAACAGCGGGTCGCTCCCCTCGACGAACCCGAGCACGTCGTCGGGAGACACCTCTCGGGACGGGCGTTGCAGGACGGCAGAGAAGAACCCCTGGTTCTCGGTGTAGTTGGGGATTCCCGATCGGTGCGACAGCAGCTCCCGGATCGTCACCTCTCCGCCGACCGGTGTCTCCGGCAGGATGGTGTCGAGGCGGGCGTCCAGGTCCAGCTCGCCCTGCTCGACGAAGGTCAGCACGAGCACGCTGGTGAACACCTTCGAGATGCTCCCGACGCGAATCACGTCATCTGTCTCCACCGGATTCCCGTCCGGGTCGGTTCCGGCCGCAAGGATCTGCAGCGGCCCACCGGCAACCCGGACCGCGGCGACGGCGCCGCCGTCGACCGTGGTGACCACCTCCTCGAAGGCCGCCACGAGGCTGGGGTCCGCTTCGCCCGCCGGTGCGGGATCTTCAACAACCGTGCTCGCCGATGTTCTCGGCGGTATCGAGACGGTCGGCTCGACAACGTTCGTCGCCGTACTGGCACACGCCACAGCGACGAGCGAGACGAGAGCGAGGCTGGCACTTCTCCGAAGCGGACGAATGGAGGACATGCGTTCACCGTACGGATCCGATCGACGCCCGTCATCGGTCGCCCCGCCGATTGCGGGCTCCGTCTTGAGAGGGACTCGTGCTCAGCAGACGGTGTCGGGCGGAGGCGGGACGAGCGCTTCGAGGTAGGTGAGCGCGTGTCCATCGATGCAGGCGTCCGAACCGACGATGGCATGGCCTGCACCATCGAACGTGAGCAGCACCGACTCGTCGAGCGCGGCGTCGAGCCGCTGCGCCGCCTCGTATGGCGTGGCCGGGTCGAGCGTGTTGGCCACGACGAGGATCGTCGGGGCTCCTGAGGTATTCAGTTCGGGGATGGGGTCGACCTCGCCTGGCCACATGTCGCAGAGAAGCACCTCGTTCAGCTGCCCGAAGCGCGGGGCCGCCTCGAGGAAGTCGGCATACAGCTGGATGGCGTCCTGTTCGGTCTGCGGGCGGAATCCGTCGGCGCACAGCACCGCCTCGTACACGCCCGGGCTCAGGCTTCCGGAGTCGTCGAACGCGGCCAGTCCAGAACCGTCGCCGAAGTCGACCCGGTTCACCCAGAAGGCGAGCTGCGTCCCGATGCTCTCCGGCGGCAGATAGAGGGTGCTCAAGACGCCGTGGAGGAAACGTTCCTCGTCGAACACCGAGCCATCGGCCAGCGCGAGCGGCTGCAGCGCGAGTTCGCCCGCCACCCGGTCGACGGCATCGAGCAGACGTTCACCGCTCAGCAGGCTGTCGCAGTCGGCCACATCGGCACACCACTCGTCGAAGAACTCCAGCGTGCGCTCGAACGCGGCGTATTGGTCGACGAAGCCGGAACGTTGCGAAACGGGGTCGACGATGCCGTCGAGGATCATCGTGCGAATCGTGTCGGGGAAGAGGGTGGCGTGGACCCAGCCGATCTCGGAGCCGTAGCTGTAGCCGAGGTAGTTGAGTGCGTCGTCTCCAACGGCCTGGCGAAGGAGGTCGAGGTCCTTCGCAACGCTGACGGTGCCGATGTGGTCGAGGAGGTCCGGCGTGCGGGACGCACAGTCGACCACGAATTCGAAGCCTTCGCGCTCGTCGCCGAGTTCGTCATCGAAGCCGTCCGACGGATCGACGAGGCCCACGGCGTCTGCGGCTGCGTCGAGGTCGGCGCTCGTACATGCAAGCGGCGCGGAACCGACGGTGCCGCGGGTGTCCCAGGTGACGAGGTCGAACCGGTCGGCGAACCCGCCGGCGGCGAGCAGGCCGGCATAGCCGGGAAAGATGGAGCTCGATGTTCCGCCGGGGCCACCGAAGTTGAGGAACAGCGAACCGATGCGCTCACCGGGGATGGCGGCGGACAGTCGCTGGACGGCAAGGTCGATGGTGGGGCCGTCGGGCTCGTCGTGGTCGAGTGGCACGGCGAGCGTTCCACACTCGACGCGGCCGCATGGCTCCCAGGCGATGACCTCCGGCTCGAACGGTGGGAGTGTCGTTGTTGTGGTGGTCGTGGTGGTCGTGCTGCTTGTCGTCGACGTCGTGATTGTCTCCGGCGCCGTGGTCGTCGGGGCGGCCGTCGTGGTGCCGGTTTCGGGTTCCGCTGCCGTACGGGCGGCGTCCCCGCTGCTGCATCCGACCAGGGCCAACATGGCGAGGACGAGTCCTGCGAGAGTGCGCATGCGTCAACCGTAGACCTCGGTCGTACGTGTCGGTGGGCAGCGCTCGATGGTCAGGGAAGGCGGCGGAGAAAGCGGTCTACGGCGGCTGCGTCGCGGCCGAGTTCGCCGGTGAAAAGCCGCTCGATGCCTTGGAGGTGGGTGGGTGCTGCGGCGCGGAGACGTCGTCGTCCCGCGGGGAGGAGAACGGCGACGCGTTCGCGCTGATCCTGCTGACCCGGACGCCGTTCGACGAGCCCAGCGTTCTCCATTCGGTCCACCAGTCGGGTGCAGTTCGACCGGGAGATGAGGAGGGCGTCTGCCAGTTCGCTCATGGTGCGCTTGCCCCCGGCCTCGGCCAGTTGGAGGAGGACGTCGTACCACTCGAGAGAGAGGTCGTGGCGGGCGCGGAGTTCGCCGTCGAGCGCGCTGACGATTCGTGTGTGTGCTTCGAGCCAGCGCCGCCAGGTGGCGAGCGATTCGGTGCTTGGAGTCGGGGCGCTCATGCGTCGATGGTTGCGGATTCGCACTTTGGAAACAAATTGCAGTTGCAATTGGTTACCCTTGGAAACCAATTGCATTTGCAATCATTTCGAGGAGACACCATGACCACCATCGACATCCGCCTCGCCGACGAGCGTTTCCACACCGACGCCGGCTGGCTCGACTCGCGTCACAGCTTCAGCTTCGGCCCCCACCACGATCCAACGAACATCGGCCACGGTCTCCTGATCGTCTCGAACGACGACCGGGTCGCCCCGGGAGCCGGCTTCGGCACCCACGGGCATCGAGACATGGAGATCGTCACCTGGGTGCTGGATGGCGAACTCGCCCATCGCGACTCCGCCGGCAACGACGGCGTGCTCTACCCCGGACTCGCCCAACGCATGAGCGCCGGCACCGGCATCATGCACTCCGAAATGAACAACAGCGCCGAGCACCCGGTGCACTTCGTCCAGATGTGGGTGGTGCCGGACACGACCGGAGTCGAACCGGGCTACGAGCAGCTGGACGTGAACGACGCCCTGTCCGCAGGCGGATTGGTCACGATCGCATCCGGACGTGGTGACGCCGGCGCCATTCACCTTCATCAACAGGACGCGGCGATGCACGTTGGCCGCATGGCGACGGGCGAAACGGTCGACCTTCCAGACGCGCCGTTCGTACATCTCGACGTTGCGCAGGGCGAAGTCGAACTCGGCGATCACCGCCTCGCAGCCGGCGATGCGGCACGTCTCACCGATGCTGGAACTCCGTCGATCGTGGCGCAAACGCAAGCCGAAGTGATCGTGTGGGAGAGCGCCGCCGCTGCGGCGTGAAAGAACGAGCACCCCCAACGGGATTCGAACCCGTGTTACCTGCGTGAAAGGCAGGCGTCCTAGGCCGCTGGACGATGGGGGCGGGTGCCCACCGAGGTGGGCGACGGAACAACGATACCGGGGTCCGCAGGAATTCGTACAGGACGAGTCAAGGATGAGAGGACATCAGTGCCGTTCGACTGTGGCTCTGACCACGCGATCTATGGCACTGTGACGCCCATGAAGATCGATGTTGCAGGGGAGTTCGCTCCCGCATGGAGGAACGACACCTTCTGGAACGGCACCCGGGCACCCCTTCGTGCATCCACGGGTCTCCATCCGGACGCCTACACGAATCCGGACTTCTTCACCGACGAGCAGCAGGCCGTCTTCGAGCGCGCATGGGTGTGCGTTGGCCTTGCGGCCGACGCAACGCCGGGCCGCGTGCTCGTCCGCTCGCTCGGGCGTCGGTCCATCCTCATCACGCGCAACGCCGACGGTGAACTCAACGGTTTCCTGAACACCTGCCGCCATCGTGGCACCGAACTGTACGCGGACGACTGCGAGGTCGGCTCCACCCTGCGCTGCCCATACCACAAATGGGGCTACTCACTCGACGGCGCCCTCAAAGCCACACCGATGTTCGATGAGGTCCCGCGCGACGCGTTCGATCGAGCCGACTTCTCACTGGCACCCGTTCGAGTTGCGACGTGGGGCGTGTTGCTCTTCGCCTGCCTGGACGACACCGCCCCGCCGCTCCTCGAGTGGCTCGGCGATCTTCCCGAACGGATGGCCGGCTACGGACTCGACGACTGGCAGCCGCGGCTCTCCCAGCAGGTCGACATCAACGCCAACTGGAAGTTGATCTCCGAGAACTTCCAGGAGTACTACCACCTCACCTGGGTGCATCCGGAACTGTCGAAGGTCTCCCGGGTCGACGATCACTACCGCTACCAGGGGTCCGGCATGTACTGCGGACAGACCACCACGCCGGTCAGTGGGGACGAGCGGGACGACTGGCTGTCGCTCCCGCCCGCCGACGGACTCGACGAATCCGACTCGGTCAGCGGACGCTTCGCAGCAATTTTCCCGAACGTCTTGATCTCG
>CALBVR010000299.1 GCA_937969565.1 uncultured Acidimicrobiales bacterium
AAGCGAGCACGGCGACACCACTCCCCCGGGAGCGGCGTCGCCAACCTTGCACACGGGGCTGATCGGTTTCGACGTTGAAGTCGGAAGTTTCTTCGTGCGACCGGAGTTGCTCAGACTCCTTAAACGGGGCAACAACAGAGACGCCAATCAGGACGATCTCGCTCTCGCCGTCTGACCTAGTCAGATAGCAGAGAGTCATCGCGAGCAGTAATGCCACGCGGGGCCTGTCCATCGCAGCCCGGCAACAGAAGCGTTGGAGGACCGTAGGGAAAGACCACTGACGGCGAGAAAGACCGCTGACATCGGAGAAAGAACCGGCAGTGGGAACAGGCTTGCCTGTTCCAATCGACCCGGCGATGAGGCAGCTGTAAGGCCTCGCCCACGGGAATGGTCGTAGCGCGGGTTGCAACCCTTTGACGGACGAGGGTTCGATTCCCTCCAGCTCCACGTCGTTCGCTCCGCTCACTTACCGAGTATCGGCTTCGCCGAACTCGGGGAGCGGGGCTTACTTCGAGTTCCGTCGAGTATCGGCTTCGCCCGGGGACGGGGTCGCGTCTCACCTTCACCCAAACGGGTGAAGGGGTCGCGTCTCACTTTCACCCGATTCTTGGATCCCGTTCGCGTACGGTACGGGCGTGAGCGTGTCCGAAGAAGAACGTGCAGTGTTTCGGCGAGACGGCGTTGTCGTGCTTCGGCAGCGTTTCGATCCGCGGTGGCTGGCGCTCCTGTCCGACACCATCGACGAGGCCGTGGCCGACCCCGGCCCGAACCTCGGACGCCACACGACCGAACCCGATGCGCCCGGCTACTTCGAGGACTACTGGTCCTGGAACCGACACGCCGGCTTCACCGAATTCGTGCACGACAGCCCCATCGGGGAACTCGGCGCCGGGCTCCTCGACTCCCCCACCGCCAATCTCGTCATGGACAACTGGTTCCTCCGGGAAGCCGGCTCCCGCTCGCGTCCACCGTTCCACCACGACGTCTCGTATTTCGATTTTGCAGGCCCCATGTGCGTCTGCTGGCTTCCGCTCGAGGACGTCACCGCAACCAACGGCATCACCTTCGTGCGCGGCTCCCACCTCTGGGGCAAGCACTTCATGCGGGTACGGTTCGGCGACGGCCACCCCGTTGACGAGCCCGGCCGGTTGACCGTCGACGGCATCGAGTACGAACCGCCGCCCGACATCGAATCCGATCCCGACGCCTACGACCTCGTCAGTTTCGAGCTGCGGGCCGGCGACTGCATCTTCTTCGACATCCGCACGTTGCACGGATCGCTCAGCACTGTGGTCCCGGACAAGACGGTTCGGCGGTACACGCTTCGCATGGCCGGACCGGACGCCCACATCCGATACCGGGGCGACTGGGCCGCAGAGGAACGAGCCCAGTTCGAGGCCGCCGGCTACGGCCCCGGCGACCGCCTCGCCGGCGACTTCTTCCCCCAGCTCCACCCCGGGTGAACGTCTTCGGTGAAGGGGTCGCGTCTCACTTTCACCCAAACGGGTGAAAGGGTCGCGTCGCACTTTCACCCAAACGGGTGAAGGGGTCGCGTCTCACCTTCACCCAGCTCCGGATTCATCCGTTAGCGTGCCGGAATGACACCCACCAGCATCGGCATCGTGACGCTTCCCGGGTTCAACGAGATCGACTCGTTCGTCGCCACCCGGATGATCGACTCCGTCGATGGCCTCGCTGTCGAGCTGATCGGGCCTGACTCGACGGCGGTGTCCATGGCCGGCGTGGAGGTCTTCACACCCGGTTCGCTGGACGACACAGACCGCCATGCGGCAGTCCTGGTCGGCAGCGGCAACCAGACCTTCGAACACATCGAGAACGCCGAGCTGATGGCTTCGATGCGATTCGGTGGCGACACGCAGCTCGTCGGCTCCCAATGCTCGGGCGCAGCGATCCTGCACCGTCTCGGCCTCGTTGACGGGGTCCCCGTTTGCACCGACCGCTTCACGGCGCCGAAGCTCATCGACGTCGGCGTCGACGTGATCGAGCAGTCATTCCGGGTCGATGACCGTGTCGCCACCGCCGGTGGCTGCCTCTCCTCTGCCTACCTAGCGTTCTGGGTCATCGGCCGGCTGACGTCGGTGGACGACGCAGCGACAGCGCTCGAGAAGGTAGCCCCAGTCGGCGAGGAACAGGCTCTCCTCGAGCGAGCACGGACGGCCACGTTTGGGTGAAAGTGAGACGCGACCCCTTCACCTGGTTGGGTGAAGGTGAGACGCGACCCCTTCACCCGTCTGGGTGAAGGTGAGACGCGACCCCCTCAGCGGGACTCGCCGTTGACGCCGACGTCCTCCAGGACCTCGATGTTGTCGTTGTGGCTGTGGGTGAAGCCGAGCTGTCGTTCGATCTGGACCGTCTCATCACGACGGAACGCAAGGATGTAGGCCCGCCGGAATCCGTCGGTGTGGTTGCCACCGGAGCCGTGCATGACCCGCTCGTTGTGGACCGTGACATCGCCGCTGCGAATCGGCACCGGCACGACAAGGTCGTCATCGTGCAACTGGGTGCCGAGCGCATGGCTCTCGCCCCGTCCACCGAACACCGGGGCATGCGGGCGAATCGTCGGCTCGCGATTCGTGGACGGCACGAACCGCATGCAGCCGTTCTCCAACGTCGAGTCGTCGATGGCAAGCCAGAGCGTGGCCGTGTTCGTGTCCGGAGTGTCCGGCCAGTACGCCATGTCCTGATGCCAGGCGAAAACGGCGTCCTCCTTGTGCGGCTGCTTGGCCAGCAGCTGGTCGTAGTCGATCACCATTCCATCGCCGTGCAGCTGCGCAGCAACCGACGCCGCCCGTCGCTCGAAGACGTTGCCGACCCAGTCCGGGTGATAGCGCCTCGGCAGCATCACGTTGATGATCGAATAGTCCTCCGGATTGCGCCCGTAGTCGCCGGCCATGTCGCAATAGTCCTTGCCCGGAACCTCGATCTCCCGGCGGAGGAACCGGTCGTACACGTCGGCCAGCTCGGCGACCTCCTCGGCCGTGAGCAATCCACGCAGATGGACGTAACCCTCGTCGTGGAACCGGGCGATCTCCTCGGGAGTGACCCGGTAGTCGTCGCCGCTGATCCGTTCGCCCTCTGCCATGTCCCGACGGTAGCGGGCCGCCGACCGTCAACTCAACGCCGCTGACCGTGCGCTCGACTCGACGCTCTGCTGAACTGAGCGACACCCGCTTCCGACCGGAAGACCCTCGCCATGCCACGAAGCCGCCGCCTCAACCTCCTCGCCGTCCTCACCTTCGTGCTCGGACTTGCCTCGACGCTCTTCGTCTTCGCCGAGGACCGCATCTTCGACGCCGACTCGTTCTCCGTAACGGCCGCCTCCACACTCACCGACCCCGAAGTGAACGACTACCTCTCGGAGGAGATTTCGGCAGCCCTGATCGCGGAGGCTCCCGACCTCGCCATCGCCGCACCGCTGCTCGGCGACCTCATCGGTGCGGTGCTCGAGTCATCAGCGTCCACCTCGGTCGTTCAGGCTGCGGCGGCCGAAGCCCATCGGGGTGTGTTCACGGAAGACCAATCGGTGTTCCTGCTCGAGCTCTCGGACCTGCTCGTGACGATCGAAGCGTCTCTTGCTGCCGTCGACCCTGACCTCGCCGACTCGATTCCCGACAACCTCACGTCGCTCGCCGTGGACTTCAGCTCCGGAGACCTGACGACCGACACCGTGCGCCTGGCCGAGACCGTCCGACTCGTCACCTTTCTCCTGCTGATCGCCTTCGTCATCTGCCTGATCGTGCTCGTCGAAGCGGAATCGAATCGGTTTCGGGGCTTCGCCCGGATGGGCCTCGTACTCGGTGCGGTCGGGCTCACGCTGGTGGTGACCCGGGCCGTCGGGGCCGAAGTGCTCGCGAGCTACGGCCGAGATGCACTCGAACAGTCCGCCCTTCGGGCCGCATGGAACCTCGTTCTCGGCGACCTCGGTACCTGGGGATGGGCGCTCATCGGCATTGGAGCGTTCCTTGCCGGTCTCGGCTGGGCGGTCCTCACTGCCGACGCGGCGATCGGACGGGTCCCGCAGTTGTGGGACCAGCTGCGCGCCACGCCGACGAGCACACTCGGAGTGCTGGGCCGGGGCGCCCTCGGTCTCGCCATCGCGACATGGGCGATCCTCTCCCCCACCACGCTCGTCACCAGCATCGTTCGGGTCGCCGGTTTCGGCCTCGCCATCGCGTCGGTGGCGTGGATGATCCGAGCGCTCGACCTGGCCGACCGACTCGCTGCCGTGAAGCCGGAACTCGAAGAACGGCGATCGGTTCGGTCGATGCTGTCGCGGGCGTACCTCCCGCTCGCAGCCATCCTGCTCCTCGGGCTGATCGGTGCAGCGCTGCTCTCACGCGACGAGTCCGCTGCAGCGGCAGGCGATCCCGATGGTTGCAACGGCCACGTCGAACTCTGCGAACGTCGCCTCGACGAGGTCACCATCGCCATGTCCCACAATTCCATGTCGACCGTCGCCGACGATTTCTACCTGCCGAACCAGCTGGTGTCGATCGAGGATCAGCTCGATCTCGGGGTTCGTGGGCTCATGCTCGACACCGTCTATGGGCGCACGGACAGCGAGGGCAACATTCTCACCAGCAGGGACGGCGGGGCGCTCGACACGCTCGACGCCGAAGCCGACCGGGCCGCCGAAGCCATCCGGGCCCGATCCACCGAGGGGTTGAGCGACGAGGCCGTGTACTTCTGCCACAGCCTCTGTGAGATCGGGGCGCTGGACGCGGTCACCGAACTGCAAGCCATTCGAGGTTGGCTCGAGGCGAACCCGCGGGAAGTCCTCGTGGTGATCGTGCAAGACGGAACCGAACCTGCCGACACCGCCGCCATGTTCGAGGCAGCCGGAATGGTCGACCTGCTGCTCGTGCAACCGGTCGGGGCGCCCTTCCCGACGCTCGGCGAGATGATCGACGGGAACACCCGAGTCTTCGTGATGGTCGAGGAGGACGCCTCGGGAGCCGAGTGGCTGCACCCCGCCTTCGAGCTCAGCCAGGAAACGCCGTACAGCTTCTCCAGCGCCGACGAGTTCGTCTGCACGGAGAACCGGGGCGACCCGGCGAGCACGATGCTGTTGGTCAATCACTTCATCACCCTGGCCCGCGCCAGCAACCGGACGATCAACGATCGGGACGTGCTCCTACCCCGGGCCGAAGCGTGTGCCGAGGAACGCGGCCTGCACCCCAACCTTCTCGCGGTGGACTTCGTCTCGCAGGGCGACGTCTTCGCCGTGGTCGACGAGCTCAACGGCGTCCTCGACTGAGTGCAGGCGCACAATCGCTCGCACAGAAACGCGGCGGCTCCTAGGGTTCGGTCATGACAAACGCACCGGCAGGATGGAACTTCTCCGACTCAGGCTCGATGCCATGGCAGCCCATGGGTGAGGGCATCGCCATGAAAAGCCTCGGTATGGCCGGCGGCCGCATGATTGCGACCTTCCAGTTCCAACCCGGCTACGAGGGCGGCGTGCACGAACACACCGACGCCGAGTTCTCCTACATCCTCGAGGGCTCGCTCATCAGCCAGGGAGTACTCATGACGGCTGGTCACGCGTACGCAGCCGAGCCGGGCACCACGCACGACGACTTCCGCACGGAGACCGGTTGCACCCTCGTGAGCGTGTTCCCGGTTCCCGGAGGCTGACCCTCAGGCGGCGATGACCTCCGCCGTCGTGTTGATCGCACTGAACCGATCTGCCAACGCCGCGAGGGCGGCTGCATGCACGGCGGCTGCCGGAATCGGATCGCCCCCATCGGTGGCCGGGAGCGACCGGGTCGCGGTGGCGTCCGACACCACCGTGGTCTCGTAGCCGAGATCGAGCGCGGCGCGGGCCGTGCTGCTGACGCACATGTGGGTCATGAATCCGCAGAGGATGAGATGGGGCCGGCCGATGCCGGCCAGGTGATTCTGCAGACCGGTGTGGGCGAAGCTGTTCGGCAGGCCCTTCCCGAGCACCGGCTCTCCTTCGAGTGGGGCGACGTCGTTGAAGATGCGGCCGCCGCGTTGTGGATCGAACGCACGCCCGGCCGAGCCCTCGTGGGCGATGTGCACGATCTCGCTTCCGGCGCTGCGGCCGGCGTCGAGCAGTGCCACGATGTTGGCGAGCGCCGGCTCGAGGTTCGGCAGGGCGAGCGCACCGGTCTCGTGATATTCGAGCTGGGCGTCGATCACGATGAGGACGGCATCATTCATCGGACCGTAGAGCGGGGGCAGCCCGGCGGCGGCTCGAAGGGTGAACGGGGCGTGCTCGTCAGCCATGAACCGACCCTACCCGGCCCGGTTTCGCCGACCTCGTCTGGGACCGGCAGGCGATGTGGATCCATGATGGGGCCGTGACCAAGAACGCCACCAAGCGCACCGCGCCCGCTCTCGCCCGACGGACATGGGTGCCCACTGATTCCGAGGATCTCGTGCAGGAGGTTGCCTCGGCCATCGCCACATCGGGGGTCGAGGCGATCGATCAGCAGATCGATGAGCTCATCGAATGGAACCACCGGATCCATGAGCGCGAGGGGATCAACCTCAACCCGGCGGCAAACACGATGAACCCCCGAGCGGAAGCCCTGCTCTCCAGCGGCATCGGCGTTCGACCGTCGCTCGGCCATCCAGGCCAGAAGTACGAGATGGGGCTGGAGGCGATCGAGCGAATCGAGATCCTCGCCGCCGAGCTTGCTGCCGAGGTCTTCCACGCCACTCATGCGGAGGTCCGGGTTGGCTCTGGGGCGTTGGCCAACCTCTACGCCTTCATGGCGTGCGCCGAACCGGGCGACGCGATCCTGGTTCCTCCAGCGTCGATCGGTGGTCATGTGACCCATCACTCCGCCGGCGCCGCCGGGCTCTACGGGCTGGCCGTTCACGAGGCGCCGATCGACGCCGCCGCCTACACCCTCGATCTCGGGGGCCTTGCGGCGGCCGCCGAGCAGGTGCGGCCGAAGGTGATCTCGGTCGGCGGCAGCCTCAACCTGGGTCCGCACGACGTGTCCGGAGTCCGGGCAATCGCCGATGACGTGGGTGCCAAGGTGCTCTTCGACGCCGCACATCTCTCCGGGCTCATCGCCGGGGGCGCATGGCCGAACCCGCTGGACGCGGGCGCGCACGTCATGACGATGAGCACCTACAAGAGCCTCAGCGGACCTCCGAGCGGGCTGCTCGTCACGACCGATGCGGAACTCAGCGAGCGGATCGATGCGATCGCCTTTCCCGGCCTCACCGCGAACTTCGATGTTGCGAAGACCGCTGCGCTTGCGGTGACGCTCCTCGATTGGGTCGAGCACGGCGCCGCCTATGCCAACACGATGACCGCCACGGCGCAACGCCTGGCAGACGAACTGTCGCAACGGGAAGTGCCGATCCACCGCCTCGGCGACGGTAGCACCACCTGTTCCCACGCCTTCGCCCTCACCGCCGGTCCGGCCGGCGGGCACGGTACGGCCGAACACCTGCGGCGAGCCAACCTGCTCACCTCGGCGATCGGCCTGCCCACCGGGCTCGATGCCGGCGTTCGCATCGGCACCAACGAGCTGGTTCGGTGGGGAGCGACCGTGGACGACATGGCGGATCTGGCCGACCTCATCTCCACCGCCCTGTCGGTGACACCCGAAGACGTTCAGGCGGACGTGCAGAACTGGCGCCGCCGATTCGACTCGATCCATTTCGTGCGGGGTGGCCCCGTACCCGCCCGTAGCGGGCGATGACCCATCGCCGCTCGCTCGCGGTTCACCCGCCGGTCATCTTCCCGTCACCCGGAGCTGCGAGATTGGCGGTGTCGTGACCGAATTCAAACGCACCCTGGGAGTGAACGACGCCGTAGTCATCGGCGCTGGGTCGATGATCGGCGCCGGGGCATTCGTGGCCTGGGCGCCGGCGGCCGAGGCGGCAGGAACCGGCCTGCTCGTGGGCCTGCTGATCGCCGGCATCGTTGCCTTCTGCAACGCCACGTCGTCTGCGCAGCTCGCCGCCCTGCACCCCGAGTCGGGGGGAACCTTTGTGTACGCCCGAAAGGAGCTCGGCCCCGTCTGGGGACGGATGGCGGGCTGGGGCTTCGTCGTCGGCAAGACCGCTTCCTGCGCAGCCATGGCCCTGACGGTGGGCGCCTACCTGTGGCCGGAGCAGGAACGACTGGTCGCCGTACTCGCCGTCAGCGGGATCACCGCGGTGAACCTGGGTGGCCTGTCTCGCACCGTCGCTGTGACCCGGGTGCTGCTGCTCGTGTCTCTGAGTGCGCTTGCCATCGTCGTTCTCTCCGGATGGTCCTCGGGCGAGGCCGATCTTGGCCGACTCACACCGATCGACCCTGACGTGCGGGGCATTCTGCAATCCGCCGGCTTCCTCTTCTTCGCCTTCGCCGGATACGCCCGCATCGCCACACTGGGCGAAGAGGTGCGAGACCCGGCCGTCACGATTCCCAAGGCCATCCCCCGGGCCCTCTTCGGCGTCCTCCTGCTGTACGCCGTGATTGCGGTGTCAGCCCTCGCGACCGTCGACACCGATGTGCTTGCGGCGACCGACGCCCCGCTGCGGCCGGTGGTCGAC
>CALBVR010000300.1 GCA_937969565.1 uncultured Acidimicrobiales bacterium
CGGTGCGGTCCAACGCCGACCGACCGAGGATCTTTTCGAGGTTCGCCTGCTGGGCGGGGCTGAGTTCGTCATCGAACACGACCGTGTCCGAGTCCACCGTGACCGAGAGCTCGCGGACCTCATCCGCCTTGCCCTTGCCGATGAACGTGGCGGCGTCAGGCGACTGCCGCTTCTGGTGCACCCGGCCGACTTCATCTGCACCGGCGGTGTCGACAAGGAGTGCCAGCTCGTCGAGCGAGGCGTCGGTCTCTTCGCTGTTGCCCGGCGGCATCGTGACGCCCACGAGCACGATGCGCTCACGGAACGTCCGGTCGATCAGACCGCTGGATTCGCCGCCGTATTCACCGAATGCGCCGCGGTGGCCGGCGTCGTAGACCGGCTCGTCGTTCGAATCACCCACGTGGCACATCCACGACGGCCACGAAGGTGGCCGTTCCGGCAAGGACCGCGGTGGGCCGATCGTCCGTCGCCACATCGACCGTTGCGGATCCGCCCGGCATTCCGACGGTGACCGGATTCTGCACAGCACCCCATTCGACGAGGCGCTGGGCCGAGACCGTCGCCCCGCTGCCGCACGCCTGCGTGATGCCGGCGCCACGCTCCCACACCCGCAGTTCCACTTCGGACGGGCCGACGACGCGCACGAAGTGCGCGTTCACGCCGCGGGGGAAGTGTGCCTCGATCTGTGGGCCGACGGCGGCAAGGTCGACGTCGGCAGGGTCGTCGACCTGGAGTACGACGTGCGGGTTGCCCACGGCACCGGTAGCCCAGCGTTCCACGGAAAGATCGGTGAGACCGGCAAGGAAGTCGTCCGCGTCGGGAGCGTCACCGGCGGAGACCGGGCCCATGTCGACCGATGCGAACGCCACGTTCGGCCGATCCGTCAGCTCGACCGAGCAGGCCCGCACGCCGGCGAGCGTGTCGACGTCGATCTCCAGGCTCGTCACGTTTCGTCGCATGGCCACCGCCTGCACGAAACAGCGCAGGCCGTTGCCGGAGATTTCTGCGGCGCTGCCGTCGGAGTTGAACAGCCGCATCGTGACCGAGGAACCCGCGTCGATCCCGAAGAGCAGACCGTCTGCGCCGATGCCCGTCCGCCGATCGCACAGCTCCACAGCGAGCTCGGGCGCGTCAGCGGGCACCTCGTCCACGAATGTGACGAGGAAGTCGTTCCCGAGCGCATGATGTTTGGTCAGCTGCATGGTTCTCCCAGTATGGCGGGCCTGGCGGGGCGATCAGGCAGCAGCGGCGAGCTCCAGGGCTCGAGCCACGGCGGCGTCGTGATCGACTGCGCCGCTCACGTCGAGATCCACCCATTCGATTCGCGGGTCCCGCCCGAACCACTTGAGCTGGCGACGAGCGAAGCGGCGGGTGCGTAGGCGGGCCTCGTCCAACATCGCTTCGAGTGGCTCACCCTGCTCGAGATGGCGCAACAGCTCCCGATAGCCCAGCGCCTGGCGGGCCGTTCGACCGATGCCGCTCGGGTGCTCGGAGAGGCGAGCAACCTCCTCGAGGAAGCCATCGGCCATCTGGACGTCGTAACGACGGTTGATCCGTTCGTCCATGAGATCGCGCCCCAACCGAAGGCCCATCAGCCGAAACGGGATGTCCGGGTACTCCTCCAGGCCGGGGCCGAACGACGAGAACGGCCGGCCGGAACCGAGCGTCACCTCGAGCGCTCGGACAATCCGTCGGTCGTTGGCGGGATCGATACGACCCGCAGCCACCGGGTCGAGATCGACGAGGCGCTGGTAGAGCGAGGGCAGGTCGCCGATGGCAGCCGCCTCCAACTCCGCCTTCACTTCGGGGAAGCGTCCCGGAATCTCGAGCGAGTCGATCACGGAGCGAAGGTGCAAGCCGGTACCGCCGACCAGCACCGGGGTCTTGCCCCGTGCAGCGATGTCGTCACGGACCTCATGCCATGCGGTCTGGAACAGCGAAACCGTGAATTCCTCCCACGGGTCGGCAAGATCGAGCAGATGATGTGGCACCTGCGCTCGCTCCTGCGCCGTGGGCTTGGCGGTACCGATGTCCATACCCCGGTACACCTGCATCGAGTCGATCGACACGAGCTCGACGTCGGGAAGTGCCGCGGCAACCGCCATTGCGACGGCCGACTTCCCGGAGGCGGTCGGGCCGAGAATGCACAGCGGTTTCATCGGAACGCAGCGATCAGGCCGTACCAATCGAGCGTTGGCCCATCGGGCAGACGTCCGCCGCTGTCGACGTAGGCATCGAGGAACGCGAGCGTCGCTTCGGCAGCGAAGGTCTCTGCCAGGGAGCGGAACACGATCGCCAGATCCCGTTCCGGTGGATCCCATCCCCACGTTCCGACATCGTCGAAGGTCGTGTGGCTGTTCTCGAGCCGAGCGAGCGATGCGATCGGCGAGCCGTGGGTTCGTACCGGTGCCCCCATCGAGTCCGGGACGTTCTCCAGCATCGATCGCAGGGTCTCGTGCGAGACTCGGCCGAATGGTGCTGGCGCAGGAGTGCCGCTGTCGAGGGCAGCGAGTGCCGCCGCGACCTCGGTCGGCGTTGCCGGCGACAGTTCCGGCGCATCCGACGCGTGCAGCTCGGCCATCCCATGCCCCATCGATTGAATGACGGGAATCGGGTTCTGGGCGAACTGGCTGTCGGTCGCCGTTCCCGTGAGCCGAAGGCGGACGAGCTCAGCCGGCAACAACGGGGATGCGCGTCCTGACCTTGGGACCCCGCAGGGTCTCCCGAAGCTCACCCATCAGGTAGTGGGTGGCGGCTTCGGTGATCTCGACCGTTGCGAGGGCGCCCGCACGCAGGTCAGCCTCGAAGTGGACGAGCTTGTTCTGGCGGGTGCGACCGCTGATGACGCCGGGGTTCCGCTTCGACGGCCCCTCGATCACCACTTCCTCGATGCGTCCGACGCGAGCAGCGTTCTTCGCCGCAGCGGAGCGTTCGATCACGTGCCGGAGGCGCTCCATGCGTTCCTTCGTGACCGGCTGCGGGATGAAGTCTTCGCCCATTTCCGCCGCTTCGGTGCCTTCGCGTGGAGAGAAGACGAAGGTGTAGGCCGAGTCGTAGCCAGCTTCCGCCGCCACCTCGAGGGTGCGTTCGAAATCGTCATCGGTCTCGCCGGGGAAGCCGACGATGATGTCGGTGCTGACGGCCAGATCCTCGATCCCGTTCTGGGCGGCCTTCAGCCGCTCGAGATATCGCTCGGCCGTGTAGCCGCGATGCATCGCCTTGAGGATGCGATCGCTCCCCGACTGCAGTGGGAGGTGCAGATGGTTGCAGACGGCGTCGACCTCGGCCATGGCAGCGATCGTGTCGTCACGCAGATCCTTGGGATGCGGACTGGTGTAGCGAACTCGCTCGATCCCGGGGACGTCCCCAGCAGCGCGGAGCAGGTCGGAGAACAGAGGACGACCGCGGCGACGGCCGCCGGTGGTCCAGCGTTCGCCCGCCTCATGAACGTCGAATTCTTCTTCGTCGCGGCCACCAAGCTTCAGGGTGATGTCGCGACCGTACGAGTTGACGTTCTGGCCGAGCAGCGTGATTTCTGCGACACCGTCGGAAGCAAGATGCTCGACTTCGCGTACGAGGTCACCGAACGGGCGGGAGATTTCCGGACCGCGCACCGATGGAACGATGCAGAAGGCGCAGCTGTTGTCGCAGCCGATCTGGATGGTGACCCAGGCGGCGTAGTCCACCTCGCGCTTTTCGGGAAGTGCGGAGGGAAAGGCTGCGTGCTCGGCGTCGACGGCCGCTTCGAGGATCTCGACGATCTGGCCATGTTCGCGGGATTCCGACAGGAGTTCCGCGGCCCGATGCACATTGTGGGTACCGAAGACCACGTCGACGTGCCCCGCCTTCGTGGCGACCAGGTCCTTGTCCTTCTGGGCAAGACAGCCGCCGACGGCAATCTGCATGTCCGGACGCCGCTCCTTCTCTGCCTTCAGATGGCCCAACGCGCCGTAGAGCTTGTTGTCGGCGTTCTCGCGGATGCAGCAGGTGTTGAGCATGACGACGTCGGCCTCTTCGAGTTCGGTCGTCGGCTCGTACCCGTCGGCCTCGAGGAGGCCGGCGATGCGTTCGGAATCGTGCTCGTTCATCTGGCAGCCGTAGGTGCGCAGGAGGTACTTGCCCTTCACGATGCCAAGGTTACTGCCCCATCGACACGGTGGCTCCGGCGAGCGCGATGGGCCGTAACCGGGCGGCAACACACCCGTGAAATTACATCGATGTAACACGCTGCGCGCGAAAGAATGCACCCATTGCGCGAATCTGTGTTGCTAGTGTGAAGATCCGCGGACGGAGTCGCGAGTTGCTTTTGCAACGACCGAAGGGCCACCAGGACGTACTTGGAGGACCCATGACACGACGATTCGGCTACCCCATGCTGGGGTTGTTTGTGATCTATCTCATTTCACTCAACGCAGCAGAGACCGGTGAGCGAGGAAACGACTTCCTCGGCATCGTTGCCGGCCTTGCCAACGCAATGCTCGAATTCTTCCGCGGCGTGGCCGGCGGTTCCGGAGTCTCCCAGGCTCTCGGTCTCTGACCACCGATGACGGAGCACGCCGCTGCGGCGGGCTGGGAGCACCCCCAGAAGACGCAGAACGATTGGTTGCGGCTGCTCATCGCTCCCCCGCGCGACGTCGACGTGCTGATTGCCGATGAGATGGTGTACTACAAGGCACCCAAGCACGTGGCGAGCCTGGCCGAGCCGATCCTCGAGACAGCGGCCGTCATCATCCTCGTCACTGTGGCCCTCCTCCGGCCGCAGTGGGAGGGGTTGAACCTCGGCGCCCTCATCGTCGTGCTTGCGGCCATCGCCATGTGGCGTTGGGTCAAACAACGCACGTGGGGCTGGGGAGCGCTCGTCGGCGGTGTCGTTCTCGGCTACGTCGTGCTCACCAACGATTTCGACCCGCTGGCCCTCGTGCCCATCATTGGACTGTTGTTCATTGCCCGGCTGGGGGTGAAGATCTTGCGCTGGTGGAAGTACGAGGTCCGCTACCTCACGAATCGCCGCATCATCGAGGCGACAGGATTTCTGGGGCTGCGGGTGGCATCGATGCCCGTGAGCCACGTCACCGACCTCGTTCTCACCCGAACGACCGGCGGAGAGCTCTTTGGGTACGGCGACCTCCGCATCGAATCCGCCGGGCAGGACCAGTCGCTGGCCAGTATCCCCTGGCTGGTCGAACCACGGGCCTTCCATCGGCTTGCCGTCCGACTGGCCACGAAGCCGAGCGAAATCAACCCCAAGGACTTCATCGAACTGCGCCCCGTCCGCCAGATCGACCACCGCTCCTGATCCACGGTCCCCTCCAACGCCGAGCGCCCCGCCACATCGTGGCGGGGCGCTCGGTTGTTCAGGACCATCGGCGGATCGAGCCCGCCGAATCCACCGGTCAGTCGTCGAGCAGGATTGGCTCGTCGTCGGCGTCGGAGAACTCATCGGTGAGGTCGACGACCTCCTCGGTCTCCCCTTCCGGTGTTGGCATGACCAGACGGGTCACCCGATCGGTGATCTCCACCATGACTTCCGGGTTCTCGGTCAGGAAGTCCTTGGCCTTTTCCCGACCCTGACCGAGCTGTTCACCCTCGTACGTGTACCAGGCACCCGACTTCTTCACGACGTCGTGTTCGGCCGCAAGATCGAGCACGGAACCCTCACGACTGATGCCGTGGCCGTACATGATGTCGAACTCGGCCTGACGGAACGGCGGAGCCACCTTGTTCTTGACGACCTTGACACGGGTGCGGTTGCCGACGACTTCGGCGCCCTGCTTGATGGACTCGATACGACGGATGTCGAGACGAACCGAAGAGTAGAACTTGAGCGCACGGCCGCCAGGCGTGGTCTCTGGCGAACCGAACATCACGCCGATCTTCTCACGCAACTGGTTGATGAAGATGCAGATGGTGTCGGTCTTGTTCAGGTTGGCGGTGAGCTTGCGCAACGCCTGCGACATGAGGCGAGCCTGGGCACCCACGTGATGATCGCCCATGTCGCCTTCGATCTCGGCCTTCGGCGTGAGGGCCGCCACCGAGTCGATCACGATCACGTCCAGTGCACCGGAGCGCACGAGCATGTCGCAGATCTCGAGCGCCTGCTCGCCGGTGTCCGGCTGGGAGATGAGCAGGCTGTCGATGTCGACACCGATCGCCTTGGCGTACACCGGATCCATCGCATGCTCGGCATCGATGTAGGCACAGGTGCCGCCGTTGCGCTGCGCTTCGGCCACGACGTGCGTGGCGAGCGTGGACTTGCCCGAGGACTCCGGGCCGTAGATCTCGGTGACACGACCGCGGGGCAGACCGCCGATACCGAGGGCGAGGTCCAACGCCAGTGCGCCGGTGGGGACGGACTCGATGGCCATCGAACCCTTCTCGCCCATGCGCATCACGGAACCCTTGCCGAACTGCTTTTCGATCTGGCCGAGTGCCATGTCGAGTGCTTTGTCTCGCTCCACTGTTTCTGTCTCCTTGGTTGCCGCAGGACCTGCCCTGCGGTGCTGCATCCGGTGACCCGAATGCGATGCTCTGTTGATTTGGGAAGTGGTGCTGACCCTAGAGAGGGGGTGTGACACGCTCTTGGTAACGACACGAATGTAATTGCGAACAACTGTTCGGGCAAGCATTTCGGTGACGAATTTTCGAACGGACGTTCGCAGCGAGCGGAAGCCCGTTTCGCACGGCTGGCATTTACCTCGGTTTCACCCCTCCCCCGTCACGGTGCCCCCATGACGACGACCCGAGCATCACACCCGATCCGCCACACCGAACGCACGAACGTCGTGCCGCTGTTCCGCCAGCAACCTCCGGCGTCGACCGAGGACTGGCACGCCGACTTCGCCATCCGGGCCGGCGCCCACACCGACGTGACCACCAGCGGCATGTGGATTCTCGCACCGGTCGTCCACGACGGACTCCGACGATCGCTCCCCACGTTTCAGCTCGGCGAGATGGGAACCGGCTGGCATCTCACGAAGATGGCGGCCCGCACCGGCGACCTCCACTACCTCGAGGCGATCCGCTACTTCGTTGCCGAGGAGCAGGAGCACGCCCGTCTCCTCGCCCTCGTCTGCGAAGCGCTGGACATCGACATGATCCAGGAGCATTGGACCGACGCCGTCTTTCAACGAGCCCGGAGGATCTGTGGCCTTCGGGCCGAGGTCCTCATTCTTCTCGTTGCCGAGGTCGTCTCGAGTCGGTTCTACGAAATCCTCTCCACCGGTGTGGGCGACCCGACGCTCGCCCGCCTCTTCGCCCGGATTCACGCCGACGAGCTTCGCCATCTGGACTTTCATGCCGCGACCCTCCCCGCCCACCTGCAGCAATGGTCGCCGGCGCCGCGCCGGTTCGCCCGAACGGTCTGGAACGCGACGGCGATCGGCGCTGCCGCCGTGGTCGCCTGGGATCACCGAAAGCTGCTGCGCGCCTGCAACTCGGGCCCGGTGCGCTTCTTCCGGGACTGCACGAAGCGCATTCGATCCACCGATGCCCGCTTCTTCGACCCGTCCGACGCCGGCTGACGCACGGCTCAGGCAGCCATCGACGCCGGTTCTTCCTGCAACCGCAGCGCGAACGCCAGGGCCGCCCATCCGAACACGGCCGACACGACCACCGCCAGAAGGAACCCGTCGCGGAGCGCCTCCACCGCCGCGGCACTCGTGACGGCCACGTCATCACTCAACAGATCGCGCACCTCGTCGGCATCACCCAACCGGTTCACGACGACACCGAACAATGCCGCCCCGGCGATGGCGGCGCCGTAGCTGAACCCGAGCGTACGTATGAACTGGTGGGCGGAGATGAGGCGACCCATCTCGGCCGGCTTCGCCTTGGCCTGCAGCACGATCAGGATCGAGCTCGACACGGCCCCGAGGCCGTAACCCACCAACGTGTACGCGATGAACACCAGCCAGACCGGTAGGTCGGCCGCCACGACCACGGCAGCGCCGGTCACGCCGATGGTCAGGACGATCGCGCCGATCCGCACGGCGAATTCGCTCGAACGCCACTCGACGATCTTGCTGCTGACGATCGCCCCGGTCGTCCACCCGACGGTGAGGAAGAGGACGGTGAAGGCGGCGGCGCCGGTCGTGAAGCCCCGGGTGCCCTTCACATAGAGCGTGAGAAACGAGTTCGATCCGATTCCCGAGACGACGGCAAGCACGGCGATCAGGTGAAGGCGACGAAACTGTGTGGCGGCGAGGTGCCGAACGCGAAGCACGGGCGGTTCGGTGCGTCGCTCATGGACGACGTAGACGGCGATCAGCGCAACGGAACCGAATGCGGCCACGGCGGTCCAGACGCCCGGGATCGAGAACCCGACAAGCGTCAGCACGGTGAAGGCGGTGAGCAGGAGCAGCCCTCGCCAATCGGCGCGCACCCGGCCCTCCTCGACCGGGCCCGGAAAGTGGTTCCATCCGATGATCGCGGCGCCGAGAGCCACCGGGAGATTGATGAGGAAGATGGCAGGCCAGCCGGCAACGGTGAGCACGACGGCCGCCAGGGCCGGACCGGCCAGACCCATCACTCCCCAGACGGATGAGTTGATGGCGTAGGCCCGGGCTCGCAACGGTTCCGGAACGCCCAGACCGATGGCGGCCATGACGTTGGCGATGATCGCACCGCCGGCCAACCCCTGCGCTGCCCGAGCGGCGACCAGCGCTCCCATGGTCGGTGCCGCGGCACACGCCACGCAGGTGATGGTGAACGCCACGAGACTGACCCGATAGATCCGCCGCGTACCGATTCCGTCGATCACGGGCCCGATGGCAAGCGTGGCGATCGCGGAGGTGATCAGCTCGACCGTCACCACCCATGGCAACAGTTCGAGGCTGCCCAGATCGTCCCCGATTGCCGGCAGCGCCGCGCCCACCGAAAGGTTGTTGTACGCCGCAACGGCGATGACCGTCATCGTGGACACCGAGAAGCCGCGCAGCCCTGGAGCGAAGAGGCGATCTGGCGTCATCGAGGGACCCTATCGGTCGCCGCATCGCGGCGACCCACCCGGTTCGCCGAGATCATGTCGATTCGATGACAAGGCATCAGTCGATCGGGGGATGGGCCGATTGACCCAACGTGGGTGAACCGGAAATGTCGAGCGATGCGTGGGCGCGGCGCTACCTCGACGAAATGCAGGATCTTGTGGTCGTCATCGACATGGCGACCGGTGTCGTCATCGACATCAACGACGCGGGCGCGGCCGGGCTCCTCCGACGGCCCGACGACATTCTCGGCCGCGTGTTCCACGACTTCGTCCATGAGGGCGACCGGGCGACCTTCGCCGTCATCAAGCAGAACGTGCTCGAGGGTCGCACCGACACCTACGAGCAGCGTTGGTTGCGGGGCGACGACACCTGGGGAACCTATGAGGTCTACACCCGCCTCGTGGACGACAACCGGCTCCTCGTGTGCGGGCGGGACGCCACGCTGCTGGCCGAGTCGCGGGCCCGCAACGAAGAACTGCTCGCCCTCGTCGATCTCACCGACGACCTCTTCATCGTCAGCGACATCCGGAACTACGTCCTCTACGCCAACAGTGCCGCAGTGCGGTTGCACGGCCCCTCGGTCCACGCCCCCGGCGCCCGCGTCACGGACTACCTCTGGGGACCCGAGGACCTCGACGCACTGATGTCCATGGCGTCAGCGATCGAGTCTCCCGACCATCGTGCATCCACCCGGCTCTCGACGCGACGCGCCGACGGCTCCCGGGTGGAACTCTGGGTCAGCACGGTCTACGACCCGGAACGGCAGCTCTGGTACACCGTCGAGCGCGACATCACCGACACCGTTGCTGCGGAGAACCGCCTGAAGAAGCTCAACGAGGGCCTGGCCGAACTCGCCAACACCGACATGCTCACCGGATTGGCGAATCGCGTGCGACTCAACGCCGATCTGGATGCGGCCGGGGCCGATGGGCAGGACGTCGCCGTGCTGCTCATCGACATCGATGACTTCAAGATCGTCAACGATTCGCTCGGTCATCAATATGGTGACGAGCTCCTCCAACAGACAGCGGACCGCCTCCGCCCGTGTGTCCATGAGGATGATCTGATCGCACGGTTCGGTGGCGATGAGTTCGTGATCCTGCTTCGTCACCCCGACAGCGTCGTCGGGGCGATCACCATCGCCGACGCGATCCTCGATGCCATGGCCGCTCCGTTTCAGCTGGCCGAGCGGTCGATCCACAGCGCCGCCTCGATCGGCATTGCCTTCAGCAGCGACCGTTCGTCCACCTCGGCGGAGTTGATCCGCGACGCCGACCTCGCCATGTACCGGGCGAAGCACGAAGGCCGAAACCGTCTTGTCGTGTTCGACTCCGTCCTCGTCGAGGAACTCGATGAACGCGTCCGCATCACCGATGACCTCCGCGCGGCGCTGACGAACGACGAGATCGACGTCGCCCTTCAAGGGATCTTCTGCGGCGAGGAGCAGACGCTCGTCGGCTACGAGGCACTGGTGCGTTGGATCCATCCGACCCGCGGTTTCGTGCCCCCGGACTCCTTCGTGGAGATCGCCGAGGCCGAGGGTTTGCTCGATGCGCTCACCGACATCGTCCTCGAGAAGAGTCTGCGCCACCTGGTCGGCTGGCTGCAGGAACCCGACCACACGCTGTCGGTCAACGTCGCACCGTCGCAGCTGCTCTCTCCGGACTTCGCGGACCGGATGAAGCGCGGGCTCCACCGCTTCGGGCTGGATCCGAGCTGCCTCGTCATCGAAATCACCGAGGTTGGGCTCACCGGCGCTCTTGCGGCTGCCGCAGGAACGCTCGAGAGCCTCAGGCAGGCCGGTTTCACCCTTGCGATCGACGACTTCGGCAAGGGCGCCTCCTCGCTCGGCTATCTGCGGGACTTCCCGATCGGCATGGTCAAGATCGACGGCAGCTTCATTCATCGGATGCTCGAGGACGACTTCGCTCACGCGATCACCGAGTCGGTGGTTTCGCTGGCGCGCAGGCTCGGACTGGTCGTCGTTGCGGAGTGCGTCGAAACCTCCGAACAGCTCGAGCATCTGCAACGCATGGGATGTGAACGCATCCAGGGCTATCTGCTGCACAAGCCCGAACTCGTGAGTGCCATGGAGGCGGCCCAACTCGACGCCGCCTGAACCGACATGACGGATCCCACACACAGCGACCGCCACGGACCACCGACGGAAGGTACCCTCGAAGTTGTGCGGAAGCTCGATTCGCTGCTCCTTGCCGGCGTCGGCATCATGGCGATCCACCAGGTCGCCTACACGGTCGCGGGTCTGACGGGAGCGAACACGAGTGTCGGCCATGGCCACCTCGAACTGGCGTGGACATTCGGCAGCCTCCTCGCAATCCTCGGTCTCGGATCGGCGATCACGACCAGTCTTCGACGCCGCCACCACACTCCCCTTGCGGTTCCGCTCCTCTCCGTCGTGCTCGGCGTCGGCTACGTCGGTCTCGAAATGGTCGAGCGCTCGCTGGACGGGCTCTCGGCCACGGCACTCTTCAGCGAGGCCGTGTTCTGGTTCGGGCTTGCCGCCGTCGTCCCCGTCGCGATGCTCCTGCGGGCGGCGGTTCGCACCGTCACCGAACTCGTGCTGCAGCTCACCGCAGCGACCGATGGACGGCTGCCGTCGATCGGCTTCGTGGACCCGGCCCGTTTCGGCCGGACACGCCGCACCCCGATTCTCCTTCCTGTTCGTTCCCGGCCCGTCTCACGTCGAGGGCCCCCGTCCGTCCGGTGAACCCAACCGACTGACAACAACCGAACGAACGAAAGGAACCACCATGAAGTGGACCACCCTGCGCCTGCTCGGCGCTCTCTTTGCCGTTGCGCTGCTGGCTGCAGCCTGCGGAAGCGACACCGCTGAAACGACGACGACCGCCGATGCCACCGAGGCCGCGGACACTGCGTCCGAAACGTCGGACGCCATGGAGATGGACGAGGAACACGACGAGGACCATGGCGACGACCACGACGAGAATGACGAGGAACATGGGGACGACCATGGCGAGCACGGCGATCACGCCAGCACCCTCGATGTCGCCGAAGGGGCGCCCGTCCCCGCCGTGGAGATCGCCCTCGACCCGACCGACACCGACGGGCTCTACAACCTGTCCGTGACGCTCACGAACTTCACGATCACGCCGGAGAACATCGACGGCGACCCCATCGACAACGAAGGTCACATGCACCTCCTGATCGACGGCGAGAAGATCGGCCGGTTCACGGACCTCGAAACGACCGTTCAGGTTCCGGCCGGCGAGCATCTCGTCGAAGTCGAGCTCAACGCCAACGACCACAGCGCCTACGCCGTGGACGGCACGCCGATCCGAGCAGGCCTCACGGTCAGCGGGGCCGGCGAGGCGTCCGCCATCGGCGAAACGATGGTGATGGCATCGGACGACGAGGACGGCAGCGACGGCCACGACCATGACCACGGCAGCGCCGTGGGAGCGATCGAAGGCGACCTGACCATCGACGATGCCGACGTCGCCATCACGGCGATGATCGTCGACGGCGAGGTGTCCGGTGTCGAGAGCCGCACATCCGTGGCCCTCGGCTCGATCGTCGCCATCACCGTGATCTCCGACATGGACGACGAAGTGCATTTGCACGGCTACGACATCCTCGATGACGTGCCGGCGAGCGACATCGGCCTGATCATCTTCACCGCCGACACCCCGGGCCGTTTCGAGCTTGAGCTCGAGCAGGCCGGCACCTTCATCACCGAGCTCGAGATCTCGTAGTCTCACGCTCATGACACCACTGCATGTCCTCGCCCATGGCGTGGGCTCGCGAGGCACGCTCCCGTTGCCGCTCTGGCAGTTCGCCTGGGCGGCAACGGCCGCGCTCGTCCTCTCCTTCGTGGCACTCGCCGTGCTGTGGAAGACGCCGCGGCTCGGCCCGGTCGCCCAGGGCCGTCCGGTCCCGGGCACAGGGGTGCCGGTGCGCATCCTCTCCTGGGCGGGCCGCGCCCTCGGTCTGCTGCTGTTCGGCCTCACCCTCGGCGCCGCGTTGTTCGGCGCCGACGTTCCGGGCGAGTCCACCAACCTCGCACCGGTCACCATCTATGTGACCGTCTGGGTCGGCGTTCCCTTCGTCGCCGCGTTCTTTGGCGACGTGTGGCGGGTTGTGAACCCCTTCCGCACCATCGGCCTGCTGTTCCCGGAAGGCGACGGGACAGCACCCAAGCACCATTGGTGGGCGGCCGCGACGCTGTTCGGTTTCCTGTTCGTCGAGCTGGTTCACCCGAACGGAGCGAGCCCGAGAGTGCTGGGCTGGGCCATGGTCGTCTACTCGGTGATCATGATCGGTGGCATGGCACGTCACGGCCGGCAGTGGCTCGACAGTGCCGACGGTTTCGGCGTGCTGTTCTCGATGCTGGGTGCGTTGGGCATCTTCAGTGTCGACGACGCCGGTCAACTCCGAGTCCGGGTTCCGCTGTCCGGTCTGGCCACGGTGGACGCCCGCCGAGGTTCGAGCGCCTTGATCCTGGTCGTGCTTGGCGGCACGAGTTTCGACGGCTTCTCGGAGAGCCCGATCTTCTGGGACATCGCGGGCCGTGCCTCGGGGTGGGAGGCCGCTCCGGCGCTCTTCATCGGCCTCGTCATCGTGATCCTCATCGCTTCGATCCTCTACTGGGTCGGCGCCCGGACCACGGCGAACGTCACGGGCACCGACCACGAAGAGGCGGCGGAGCTATTCGCCCCGTCGCTCATCCCGATCGTCTTCGGCTACGCCGTGGCCCACTACGTGCAGCTGTTCGTGGATCAGATCCAGTCGTTCTGGTTCCGGCTCTCGAACCCCTACGGCAACAAGAACCCGGACGGCAGCAACGTTCGGGACTTCTTCGGCGCAGCTGACGGGCAGGTCGACTTCTTCGTGATCGATGCCGACGTGGTTGCCTGGATTCAGGCGTTGGCGATCGTCGTTGGCCATGTTGCCGGCGTGCTCTACGCCCACGACCTGGCGGTGAGCCGGTTCGATCACGCCAAGGCCGCGCGAAGCCAGCAGACGATGCTCGTCGTGATGGTGATCTACTCGGTCGCCGGCCTCTGGCTGCTGTTCTCCGGCTAGCTCGTGCGATCGGCGTCGTCGATGCGACCGGCGGCGGTCGACGCTCCCGTGGCCGCCGTTGCGGTCTTCGGAGCGGCCAGCTTGCCCACGAGGTGCGCTTCAACCGAGACCTCTGCATACCGGCTCGCGCCATCGCGCTCGGCGATCGACCAGGGCAACGGCGAGACCGCAACGTCGCGGTCCGGGTAGTGGAAGTAGGCGACCGACCGGCGGGTCGCCGCGGCACCGCTGGCCATCGGCACGACCCGGTGCAGCGTGGACGGCCAGATGTCGTTGGTGGCCATCGCCAGTACGTCACCAACGTTCATCAGGAGAGCCCCCGGTTCCGGGACCACGTCGATCCAACCGCCGGCTGGCCCGACGATCTGCAACCCCGGCACCGGGTCGGCAAGCAGCAGGGTGAAGCTCGTGTAGTCGCTGTGCGCCCCCATCCGCTGTTGCCCCGGCTGCACGGGCTCGTGCCCGTCTGCACCCGGCCGGTAGTCGATGCAGGCCATCGTGTCGGGGCCGCGGGTGGAGAGGGCGGCGAGGTCGAGTCCGATCCGTTCGCCGAGCAGGCGGTCGAGCACCCCACAGATTCGCTCCATCTCCTGCAGATAGGTGTGTGCGGCCGCGGAGAAACCGGGGACGGCTGGATCGGGCCACGGCGTCGCCTGAAAGAGCGGCGAGTCGTCGACCCGATCGTCGGCACCGCAGTTGAACGATTCGAACAGATCGGGAGGCGACGCAGCGCCGAGGCTGTAGCTCAGGGCTTCGGCGCCCTTTCGACGATGGCCCCGGTTCGCCAACGGCGATGGGTGCACGAACCGGGCCTTCTCTTCGTCGCCGAGCGCAAAGAACCGGTCGCAGGCGTCTCGCAACCCGGCCGCCGCCTCGGGCCGCAGACCATGACCGACCAGTTGCACGAACCCGGTGGCGCGCAGCGCCCCATCCAGCAACGCGCCGACATCCGGGCCCTTGAGGTCGATCACGGGGATGTCTGCCGTCATGTGGAGGCGACCTCCATGGACGTGACTCGTTGCAAGGTCCGCTGGTGGCCGAAGTAATCGTTCATCGCGTAGTGGAGAACGGAGCGGTTGTCCCAGAGGAGAAGCATTCCGGCGGTCCAGCGCACCCGGCAGGTGAACTCCGGTTGCACCTGATGGGCGAAGAGCTGTTGAAGGAGCGGCTGGCTCTCTGCGTCGGTCATCCCCACGAACCGCGTGACGAACGCCGGGTTCACGAACAGGGCGGATCGCCCGGTGTCGGGATGGGGGCGGACGACCGGATGTACCGCCGAGACGTCCGGCTCGTCCTCGCTCCGACCCGGGTACACGTGCACGGCATCGAGCCCTTCGAGCATCGCTTGGAAGGCCGGACTGAGCTCCTCGAACGCCGCGTGCTGGTTGGCGAACAGCGTGTCGCCGCCAACCGGAGGCAGCACAAGCGATTGCAACAGCGACACCGAAGCGGGCGGGGACAGGAATGTGATGTCGGCGTGCCAGTGCTCTCCGCCGAAGGTCGCAGCGTCGTCGGGTTCCTTGTGGACTCGGAGGATTTCGGGGTGACCCTCGATTGCGGCGAGATGGGGATGGACGAGCGGCTCACCGAACCAGCGGCCGACCTCGATGTGGCGATCGGGCGGGAGATGCTGTGCCTCCAGCGCAACCACGTGGTGTCGGATCACGAGTTCGCAGAGCGACGCTCGAAGCGAATCATCGTCGCTGGACCCAAGATCGAGGCCCGACACGACGACACCGAGGCCCGGACTCAAAGGCGTCACCGTCGACTGCATGCACGATGACTACCACAACCGACCCCCAGTAGGCTCGCCCGATGACCGCTCCCGCACCGCAGCTCGACAGCCGTCGAGGCTGGTTGGTCGTGCTTGGCGCAGCGGCATCGATGTTCTCGGTGTTCGGGGTCGCGTACAGCTTCGGGGCGTTCTTCTCCTCGATGGCCGAGACCTTCGACGCGTCGAGCGGAGCAACGGCGCTCGTGTTTTCGCTCACCGTGAGCCTGAGCTTCGTGCTCGGCCTGCACACGGGCCGGCTGGCCGATCGCCACGGCCCCCGACCGGTGTTGCTCTTCGGCGCCGCGTCGCTCGTGATCGGGCTGGTGGCGACCTCCCGGGTTGGGTCGCTCACCGTCGGCTATCTCACCTATGCACCGTTCGTCGGGGCTGCGGTCGCGTGCGGCTACGTTCCGATGGTGGCGATGGTGGGCGGCTGGTTCGAGCGGCTCCGCACCACGGCGCTCGGCGTTGCCGTCGCCGGCATCGGTGCGGGCACCCTCGTCGGCTCGCCTCTCGCCGCGGCGCTCATCGACCGATACGGATGGCGCACGACCTACGTCCTCATGGCGATCGGCGGCGGCTCGCTCATGGTGCTTGCGGCACTCGTCGCTGCCCCCGGGCCGGCGGCCGTCACCGCCCCGAAGCCTCGAGCACTTGGCGAACTGTTGCGGATCGAGGCATTCCGCACGCTGTACCTTGCCACTGCGCTGACGACCTTCGGCTTGTTCGTCCCCTTCGTGTTCATCGCCCGGTACGCAGAAGAACAGGGCATCAGCGAGGTCGCCGCGGCGTCGCTGGTCGGAATCATCGGCGGAGCGAGCGTGGTCGGCCGCCTCGGACTCGGCGCACTCGCCGGACGCCTGGGCACCCTTCGCCTGTTCCTTGCGTCCTTCGTCACGATGGCGGCGAGCCACCTGCTCTGGCTGGGCGCCTCCGCATCGTTCGCGATGCTTGCGATCTATGCCGCCGTGTTGGGGCTCGGGTACGGCGGATTCATCGCACTCTCACCCGCCGTTGTCGCCGAGATCTTCGGGCTCGATGGCCTCGGTGGGGTGATCGGCACGCTGTACACGGCGGCCGCGATCGGGAGCCTCGCCGGACCCCCGGTCGCAGGGGTCCTGTTCGACTCCTTCGGGTCGACCACCGCAATCGTGTTCGCGTTGGTCTTGTCGACCGGCGGAGCGATCGTACTCGTGCCGCTGCTTCGCTCGAACAGCGAGCGGGAGTTCAGCTCCGCTCGTCCGCCGAAGCCTTGATGCGGCCGGCGATCGCCGGATGCTCTTCCATCAGCTTCGGGAAGTCCCAGGTCATGATCTTGGCGAGCCGGCACGTCTCCAACGCCTTCACCGTCGCGTTGCGGCGTTCGCCGGTGACGAGGGCAACTTCGCCGAAGTGGTCACCGACGCTGAGCAGATTGACGACCTCGTCGCCCACCTCGACCTGCACCCGTCCTTCAAGGACGATGAAGAACGAGTAGCCGAAGTCGTCCTCCTGCGTCACCCGGTCTCCCATGAGGTAGCGGGTCTCTTCGAACAGGCTTGCGGTCTCCGCCAACTCGGCCTCGCTCATGCCATCGACAAGGCTGCTGATCTTGAGTGCTTCGGGTTCCATGTGCCCACCCCTTCGTACGCGTGAAACGAAACCGTATCCGGCTCAGCATCATCAATGCCAAGTGGCTCGCCGCGAAGCCGATGGCTACGGTGCGGACGATGACGACACTCGCCGTACGCAAGGTGCAATTGACGGTCGACCGGGTTCACCACGCGGGTGGCCCGCCACTCCCCTCCCCGGTCCGGAGGGGATCGATCGCCGCGGTTGTCGCGAATCCGTACTGCGGCTCCCACCAGGAGGATCTGGGCCCCTGGACCGACGCGCTCGGTCCGCTCGCCGCCGAACTGGCCGAAGAGCTGCGCGATGCCGTCACGTCCGATGGGGCAGCCATCGAGGGGTACGGGAAGGGTGCCATCGTCGGCACGCTCGGCGAGCTCGAGCTGGCGGCCGCCTGGCACGTTCCCGCCGGAGCCGGGCTACGAGCTGCGTTGGGCAACCCCAAGGCACAGGTCCCGTCGTCGAAGAAGGTGGGGCTGCTCGGCACCCAGCTCGACATCCCGATGGTGTACCTGCATGCCAGTTACGCCCGCAGCCACTATGACGTGCTCCCGGTGGTCGTCCCCGACGGGCCCCGACCCGATGAGCTGGTCTATGCGCTCGTCATGACGACGGGCGAGCGCCCCCACCACCGCATCGGCGGCTTTTCGATCGACGAGGCGGTGGGAGAAGACGGGCTTCGCTGAGCCCGACGCTCAGGCGGCGGAGTCAGCGGCGTCCGCAGCGACCATTCGTTCGAAGATCACATCGAGCACCTCGCCGGACTGCTCCCAGAGCGCATCCGGATTGCCGAACTCGACGCGAGATACCGCCCGACCCACCTGAATGAACCAGACGTCGATGAGCAGGACCTGTTCCAGATCCGGACCCGTGAGGGTCGTGGCGATCTCGAAGTTCGTGAGCCGCGGCTCACCCACGATGTCGTCGTAGCGCGTGATGTTGAAGTCCGCCGAGGTGAATGGCTCCATCACGCCGGCGTCGAAGGCTGCCTGGCCTTCGGTCTCTGCTCCGGCGACCAGGCACTCGAGAACCATCTGCTGTGTCCACGCGGCGATCACATCGATCGCTGTTTCCGGGTCCGGATAGATCCGGACGTCGTGTTGGACCGTCGTGTCGAACTGGCTGAATTCGAGCGACTCGGCCTCGACGGTGCTGCCGTCGTCGTCGCGCAACACGTTCATGAACTCGCAGTCGGTGATCGTCGAGTAGTCGAAGCTGTCGTCGTCCACCTCCTCCACCTCCTCCCAGTCCGTGCCGAAGAAGCCGGACTCGAGCACGATCTGCTCGGCGAGCTCGTCATCGGTCGGTGGCGCCACGGTCGTGGTCGTTGTCGTGGTGCTCGTCGTGGTGGTTGTGGTGGTCGTGGTCGTTGTCGTTGTTGTGGTCGTCGTCGGAGCGGCCGTGGTCGTCGCCGCAACGTCGTCCGACTCGGACCCTCCACAACCGACCAGGGCTCCCGCCACCATTGCCGCCACACCGAACCGAACCCACTTCTGCATGCCGGCGAACCTAGCAAACGTTGCGGCACCCACTGCTACCTTCTGGTGCCATGACTGCATATCTCATCTTGAACTACGACGTGGACGACACCGACGCCTATCGCGGCTACCAGCGTCAGGCGCCTGCTGCGCTTCGCATCCCCGCCGAGTGCCAGCCGCTCGTTCTCGACGGCGAGACCGAACAGGTCGAGGGCGAAGGCGCGTCCACGCACACGGTCGTCCTCAAGTTCGAATCGAAGGAGAAGGCACGCGAGATCTACGAGTCGGGCGAGTACCAGGCGATCGTCGGCGAACGCCACGCAGCGACGAGTTCACACTTTGCGGTTCTGGTCGACGGGCTCGGCTGAGTTCAGCCCAGATAGCGCCAGCTCTTCGACCATTCCAGATAGTCGATGAGCTGCTCGGCGGACGGCCGACCACCCGGATCGGCAAACGCCGTCTCGTAGCGGAAACCCATCCAACCGCGGTCGGGAACCGGAAGGAACGGGCGACGTCGCCACCAGCCATCCGGCAGGTGTGTACGGGCGACCCGAACGGTCGTGCGCCAGAGATCCGGGCGCCCGGCGAGGGCCACCGCCCCTGAAATCAACCATTTCCTGTCGGCCATCCGGTCCTCCTTCGCCCGCAATCCTAACGGCGGGGTGGTCGGGGGAATGCGGTGTGCGCCGAATCGGGTTGCTCAGGGCGCCGCCGTCCGCAACCGATGGAAACGGGAGCCGCGGCGGAAGTGGGGTGCGCTCCCCGGTTGCTGCGTCCCACCTGCGCATCTGGTGCAACTACTGTGTGCAGAGCCCGATCGACTCTCCGAGGGAGTACCGAGTGACCACGACCCCCCAAGCCGCACGTTCAGAGACGTTCTCGTCGCTGTTCCGTTCGATCGCCGAGAACGTCGAGAGCGTCATCCGTGGCAAGCACGATGTGGTGCAACTCGTGGTCCTCGCGATGATCGCCGAGGGGCATGTGCTGCTCGAGGATTCGCCTGGCCTCGGCAAGACCTCACTCGCCAAGGCGGTGGCTTCGTCGGTCGGCGGGTCGAACGGTCGTATTCAGTTCACGCCCGATCTGCTTCCCGCCGACGTGGTCGGCATGTCGATCTGGAACCGTGGCACCGGCGAGTTCGACTTCCGCCCGGGTGCGGTGTTCGCCAACATCGTCCTGGCGGACGAGATCAACCGTGCGTCGCCGAAGACGCAGTCCGCGCTGCTCGAGGCGATGGCCGAGCGTCAGGTCACGGTGGATCGGGCCACGCATCAACTGGCGCGTCCCTTCATGGTGATCGCCACGCAGAACCCGCTGGATCACGAAGGCACGTATCCGCTGCCCGAGAGCCAGCTCGATCGGTTCCTCATGAAGATCTCGTTGGGCTACCCGGGCCGCGACGCCGAACTGGAGATCCTCGACCAGCACGGCGAAGGCAATGCGTTCGATGCGCTGACGAGCGTCGTGTCCCCGGCTGACGTGGCGATGATGACCAACGCACTGCAATCGGTGCATGTCTCGCCCGAGCTCAAGGGCTACCTGCTCGACATCGCCGCAGCCACCCGGCAGCATCCGAGCCTGCGGCTCGGCCTCTCGCCCCGCGCCATCCTCAGCCTTCAGCGGGTCTCTCGGGCGCTCGCCGCTGCCTCGGGCCGCTCCTTCGTGACCCCGGACGATGTGAAGGCGCTCGCCCGACCGGTCATGGCGCACCGGCTGATGCTCACCCCCGAAGCCCAACTCGGCGGCATTTCCGCCGTGAACGTCGTCGACGACGTGATGGCCTCGATCCCGGTTCCCACCGTCAGCTGACATGCCGACCCTCCGCGGGTGGATCTGCATTGCGTTCGGCGCCATCTCGATTGCGCTGGGCCGATTCCTCGGCCTCGCCGAGATGTACGTCATCGGCGCGGTTCTGCTCGCCCTCGCCATCCTCGCCGTACTCGTTGCCGTGTTTCGGCCGCTCCGCCTCGGCGTCGGCCGCACGATCACGCCCTCCCGGATGCACGTGGGGACCACCGGGCGGGTCGAAGTCGCCGTCCGGAATGGTTCGAACCGTTCCCCCGTCATTCGGATGACCGACCGGGTGCAGGGAACGAACGGCGCCCAACTGTTCATCAGCCCGCTGCAACCCGACGAGATCACCAAGGCGGCCTATCGACTGCCGACCGAACGGCGGGGCTTGGTGAAGGTGGGTCCGGTCGACTTTGAATCGACCGACGCCTTCGGCCTCGCCGTCCGCCGCTTCAACGCACCGAGCGTCGGCCAGATGGTCGTCTACCCCGATGTCGTTCCGCTCCCTGCGGCCCCACCGTCGCCGGCCTCGGAGCGCCGCTCGACGTCCGATCAGGCCCAATTCATCGGCGGCCGCAGCGACGAGTTCCATGCGCTGCGACCGTACGTACCGGGCGACGACATCCGACGTGTGAACTGGGCGGCATCCGCCCGCCACGATGATCTCATCGTACGCGAGGACGAGGCTCCGACCCAGAACCACCTGACCGTCCTGTTGGACAACGCTGCACTCGCGAACGACGACGCGTTGGACCGGGGCGCCTCCGTTGCGGCCAGCATCCTCACGTCGATGCGCAACGGCTCGGATCCGTTCCGACTCCTCACGCTCGACGGCTCCGACACCGGCTATGTGCTCGGTCCAGCCGGCCTCGATCAGGCGCTCAGCATTCTGGCGATGGCCGAGCCCGCCCCCGTCGTCGAGCGGCTCAACGATGCTGCCGTCCTCGGCGCTCAGGGCGCACTCGTCTTCGTCACCTCGCAGCAACCGTCGATCGAACACGAGGGCATGGGCCGCTACGGGCGGATCATGACCATCTCGCTCGCCCCCTCCGTGTGGGACCCGGCCGTGCCTCGTGTACCCAGCGCGGCCGAGGCCGGCGCCCGTGAGGTCCGCCTCACCCTCGGGTCGATGGAAGACCTCCCTCCGATCTGGAGCCGGGCGATCGCGACGCTGTTGTCGAGCGGTTCGGGCGGCTGAATGGGAACGTGTTCATCTCCCGGTAAGGATCTGCGAAAGATCGGCCCAGCCGACTCCATTGCGCTCGCCGCCTTTGCGATGGTGGAGCTGGAGGTTCGCGCATGAGCTCTGCCCGACGTACCAGCGGCGTTCGCCGCATGCCGACAAGTTTCTACGATGCCCTCGCCGAAGTCGCGCTGGTGCTCTTCTCCATCGCGGTCATCGTGGGCTTCAGCCGGCTGTTCGTCGACGGCTCCTTCTTCGTGCCGGTCGTTGCCGCGACCGTCTCGTCGCACGTCCTCGCTGCGGCCGTCCGCTGGGCCCGCGGCGGGCTGCTCGTCTCGGCGCTGGTCTCCATCGGCGGACTGATCGTCTCCGCTGCGTTGCTCTTCCCACCCACGACGATCGTCGATGCCGGATTCCTCAACCGGACCGTTCTCGAGGGGTTCCGCACGGATCTCGAGTTGGCGTGGGAGCAGTTCCAGGTGGTGCTCGCGCCCACCGAGGTCACCGCACCATTCCTGCTGCTGATCGCCATCGTGATGTGGTTCGTTGCCTTCCTGTCGGACTGGGCCGCATTCCGGCTGCGAGCCCCGGTCGAGGCGCTCGTTCCCGGCACGGCCGTGTTCGTCTTCAGCGCATTGTTCGCGGCCGATCAGAACCGGCTGCTGTCAGCCGTACTGTTCATCGGAACCGCGCTCGTCGTCGTCCTCTTTCACCGGCTCGGCGAAACCTCCATCGCCGGAGCATTCCTCGGAGTCGATGGCGTCGCTCGCAGCCAGAGCAGTCTGCTCAAGACCGGCGTCGCACTCCTTGCCGTGACCCTCATCGGTGGCGCCGCCGCGGCCCAGGCGCTGCCCGGGTACGAGGAGGAGCCGATCTTCGACATCAGCGATCTCGACGAGCCTGAGGATCCCCGCGTGGTGCTGTCGCCCCTGGTCGACATCCGCGCTCGGCTGGTCAACCAGCCAGACCTCGAGGTCTTCACCGTCACGAGTCCCACCCGCGACTACTGGCGCATCACCTCCCTCGACGTGTTCGATGGCCGCATCTGGAGGTCCCGAGGCTCCTTCGAGAACGCCTCCGGCGCCCTCGACACGGATCTGCCCGACGGCACGCAGTTCGAGCGGGTCTCCCAGGAGTTCGACATCACGGGTCTCGGCGGGATCTGGGTGCCTGCTGCGTACGAGCCCGCTGAAATCCTGGCGGCGCCGGAAGGCGTGGGCTTCGAGTACGAACCCGAGTCGGGCACCCTCATCGTCGACCGGACCCGTTCCACCTCGGACGGCCTGAACTACACGTTGCTTTCACAGGTGCCTCAGCGGGACCCCGGCGTGATCGCCTCCGCCGGAACGGACATTCCCGATGGCATCGCCGAGCGATACCTCGATCTTCCGGCGGACTTCAGCCAGCGCGTGATCGACGAGGCGGAGGCCATCGTGGCCGCCGCCGGTGCCACCAGCACGTATGAGAAGGCGCTTGCCCTCCAGAACTACTTCCGGGACCCCTCGCTCTTCTCGTACGACCTCGAGGTGGCCAACGGCCATTCAGCCGAACGGATCGAGGACTTCCTGTTCGAGGTCCGGGTCGGTTACTGCGAACAGTTCTCGGGCTCGTTTGCGGCCATGGCCCGCGCACTCGGAATTCCCTCCCGCGTCGCCGTCGGCTTCACGCCCGGCGAGTACGACCCGGCCATCGACGCCTACGTCGTCTCCGGTCGTCACGCCCACGCATGGCCCGAGGTCTGGATCGACGACATCGGTTGGCTGCGTTTCGAGCCCACGCCCGGCCGCGGTGGCCCGAACGACGAGCCGTACACCGGAGTCCCTGAGGCGCAGGCCAGCAACGCACCCGGCAACGCGCCCACCACGCTCGCACCCGAGGCACAGCCGGTGCCGGCGCCGAATCCGAACAACACCGCCCAGCCGACCATCCCGCAGGACAGCCAGACCACGACGACCACGATTCCGCGTGACGACCTCGACGGCACGGGCGTGATCGGCGGCCCGCAAGGACCGGTGCTCGCGACGGTGCTGCGGTGGGGCGCCGTGGCGCTCGTGCTCATTTTCCTCCTGTTGCTCCCGCTCCTCTACGGCGTCTTCCGCGCCAGGACCGCCCGCCGCGAGGTCGCCCACGATCCGCGTCGCCGGATCGGCCTCGCGTGGAAGGAATCCACCGCTGCGCTCAGCCTGCTCGGACTGCGGGTTCGCGAATCCGACACCCCCAACGAACTCGTCGAACGACTCAGCGGCATGCATCCCGAATCGGCCGAAACGCTCGGTGCGCTGGCGAATGAGGTCACCGACGCGACCTACTCCCCCGGGACCGTCGCCTCCGAACGTGCGGACAACGCCGAGGCGCTGTCGACTCGCCTTGCCGCCGACGCCAGGTCTCGCACCTCCACCCGGGAATGGTGGCTCCACCACGCCAATCCGCTCAACGTGTGGCGCGGACGCGCCGGTGTGTGGGGCAACCTTCGAGCCAGCCGCTGACAAGCGGTTCGCCGAAGCACATCACCTCGCACCGATTCGCAAGCGGGAACGGCTGCCCGTTTCCTGCTTGCGACGAACTCAGGATTCGTCGGTGTTGTTGTCTTCCTGGTTGAGACGGTCGCGCATGCGCTGACCGGCATCGCCGAAGTAGCCCCGCACGCCGCCATCGCCGCCGACGTTCTGGGTGACCTTCTGCAGCGAGGCCTTGCCGACGCGGCGAAGGTTCCGCTCGCCGTACCAGGCGGAGGTCAGCATGATCAGGAAGCCGACGAAGGAGAGCAGGTAGCTGACCGAGAGGCTCATCACGAGAACGACGAGCCCGACCACGAAGCCAGCGGCCGCCAGCCGAATGTGGCGGAAACCGTGTGAGAACACGGTGGTCGAGGACACCTCGTGCGCGAGACCGGGATCGGTCTCGTAGAGCTGTTGTTCGATCTCGCTAAGGATTCGACGTTCGTCCTCGGAGAGCGGCATTCCACACGTCCCTCTGTACCGGCCTGGGCCCCAGTGTATCCGGGGCGACTTCCAATCGAATCTTCCCACACGTTGGGGGTGAAAACAATGCACCCAATGGCCTGAAATTTGAGATTCGGGTGAATTCACCCGTTTGGGGCCTCAGCGGTGTCGTCGGCAGCGTTCGGTCCCCACTGTTGCTCGCCGCGACGCTTCACCCGAAGCTTCCCGTCGACGGCGGCTGACGCCGGACCGATGGCGTCGTTGCCGAAGCGGGCCCGGACTTCATCGAGCAGGTCATCGGTACGGACCGCGGCCGGATCCTCGCCCGAGGCGTCGAGATCGAGACTGAGCTGCTCCCCCGGGTCGACGCCGAGGCCGGAGACGCCGACCCCGAGGAGCCGCACACCCTGTCCGGGGTCGATCGTGGCCATGAGCGCCCGAGCGTGTCGGAGCAGCTCGGTCGAGGAGGTGAACGGCCCGTCTGCCGTGACGCGCCGCGTGATCGTCGTGAAGTCGCCGAACCGCACCTTGAGCGTGGCGGTTCGTGCGGCGAGCTCCGAATCGCGAAGGCGTTGCGCGACGGCGTCGCATTGCCGTACCAGTTCGACGTCGATCGTGTTCAGGTCGCTGAGGTCGTGGGCGAACGTCTCTTCGTGGCTGATCGACTTCGCTTCGCGTCCGGCTTCGACGGGTCGGTCGTCCACCGCGTTGGCGAGCGCATGGAGGTGTGCGCCCGTGCTCGAACCGAGTGATGCGGTCAGTGTGGAGACCGGGAGCGCTGCGAGGTCGCCCACGGTCTCGACGCCCATGCCGCTCAGCCGACTGCCGGTTGCCTTGCCAACTCCCCACAGCGCCCGAACGGGGAGCGGATGCAGGAACGACGTCTCCTCCCCCGGGTGGACCTGGAAGATGCCGCGGCCGAAGACGGGGCCGGATCGTGACGCGGTCGGTTTGGCCTGCTCTGACGCGAGCTTTGCCAGGAACTTGTTGGGGGCGATGCCGACGCTGCAGGTGAGGCCTTCGTTGTCCCAGATCGCCGATCGGATGTGGCGGGCGATGCGGGGGCCGTCGCCGTGGAGTCGCCGAGCTCCCGTCACGTCGAGGAATGCTTCGTCGAGGCTGAGCGGTTCGACGAGCGGCGTGACGTCGCGGAACACGGCCATGACCCGCTCCGAGATTTCGGCGTACAGCCCGTGGTCGCCAGCGAGGAAGATGGCGTCCGGGCACAGGCGCTGTGCCTGCGCCGACGGCATTGCAGAGAAGATGCCGTACGACCGCGCCTCGTAGGACGCGGCGGCGACGACGCCCCGTCTGCCGGTACCGCCGACCACGACCGGCTTCCCCCGAAGCTCTGGCCGTCGGACCAGCTCGACCGACGCATAGAACGCATCCATGTCGACGTGGAGAATCGTACGCTCCTCAGCGCCGTTCATCCCTGCACGCCCACGGTGGTACCCACGGACCGGATCGTACCCGCACCGTGGGTTCGACGGCGTTGGACTGCCATGAACGGGCCCCGCACGAAGTAGTCTTTGAGCCGTGACCGAGCCCAGGAATTCCGCGCTCCCGGATGCGGCGCCGCCCGTCTGGGCCCGCATCGTCGCCGCTCTCTCGATCCTCATCGGTGGGGCCTGTGGCGGGCTGATCGGCTGGTCGGTCGTCGACCTGCAGTGCACGGGTGACTGCGGCACCACCGCAGCACTCTCCGGAGTCGTCGGTGCGATCGCCGGCGCGATCGGCGTGGCCGTCGTCGCCGTACTCACTCTTCGCGCCATGGCCGAATGGAAGGCCATCGAGAACCGGGACCGCGCCCGCCGAGCCAGAGGACTTTCATGACCGACATCACCGTTGCAGAACTGCGACGGATTGCCGAGACCATCGCCGCCGACGTCGGCCGGGAGGCCGGCGAGCGCCGGAGGAGCACGAGCTTCACCTGGACCACCAAGTCGTCCCACACTGATGTCGTCACCGAGATCGACACGTGGGCCGAGGAGCAGGTGGTTGCCCGAATCGAAGCGCTGCGCCCGAACGATGGCTTTCTCGGTGAGGAGGGCACGAACCGGCCGTCCGAAACCGGAATCATCTGGGTGATCGACCCGGTCGACGGAACGACGAACCTGCTGTACGACCTCCCCGGATGGAGCGTTTCCATCGCGGCTTCGATCGACGGCCGGTCTCACGCCGGTGCCGTCTACGATCCGGTCCGCAGCGAACTGTTCTCCGCCTCGCTGGGCGAAGGCGCCACCCGCAATGGCGACACGATCAGCGCATCGCCGAAGACCGAACTCTCCAGCGCATTGGTCGGCACCGGATTCAGCTATCAGTCGGCAGATCGTGGGCCACAGGCCGAGGCGCTGCGGACGATCCTGCCCGAGATTCGAGACATCCGACGCAACGGTGGGGCCGCGCTCGACTTCTGCGCCGTCGCCTCAGGCCGACTCGACGCCTACTTCGAACGGAATCTGGCGCCGTGGGATTCTGCGGCGGGTTCACTCATTGCGAGCGAAGCGGGGGCTAGTGTGCTGGACGACGGGCTCTCCGTTGCGGTTGCTCCGGGAATCGCATCCTCGTTCTTGGAATTGCTCGAACGAGCAGGCGCCTGAAGAATTCCTCGGGATTCGACAGCGTCGGGAGAGTCGGGCGGCGGGAATTCAAGGTGGGACAAGGAAGTGACAACATTGGGTACCCGAATACTTACGGTTGAAGATGACGAGCGGATCCGCACTGCGGTGAAGCTCGCCCTCGAAGACGAGGGATGGGAAGTCATCGAGTCGGACAACGGCGAGGACGCGCTCCTCAAGTTCGGCCAGCAACCTGCAGACGTCGTCCTGATCGACATCATGCTTCCCGGCATCGATGGCTTCGACGTGTGTCGGTCGATCCGACGCGCCTCGGACGTTCCGATCGTCATGGTCACCGCCCGCGCCGACACCCACGACGTCGTGGCTGGGCTCGAAGCCGGGGCCGACGACTACCTGACCAAGCCTTTCGCTCCCAAGGAGCTCTCCGCTCGAATCCGAGCGCTTCTGCGTCGCTCCCGCACGTCCGATGCCCCGGCAGCGGACATGGCCTTCGGCGACCTCGAGGTCATCCCCGACCAGGGCGTCGTCCGCAAGGCGGGCGAAGAGGTCCACCTCACCAAGACCGAGTTCCGGCTGCTGGTCGAGCTCGCTTCGGCTCCCGGAAAGGTCTTCTCGCGTGAAGCGTTGCTCGAGAAGGTCTGGGGCTACGGCTACTTCGGTGATGGTCGACTCGTCGACGTCCACATCCGTCGACTCCGCACGAAGATCGAGAACGATCCGGCGGATCCACAACATGTCGTGACGGTGCGCGGCCTGGGTTACAAGCTCCAAACCTGATCCTTCTCGATGCGCCGTTTCCGCCTCGGCCTGCGCTCGCGGGTGACCGTGCTCTTTGCACTCGGCGGACTCGTGGTTGCCGCGCTCCTTGCCGTGATCACGCTGGCCATCACCCGGCAGGCGCTCCTGTCGAACCGCGCCGACACCGCACAGGACGTCGTGTTCGGCAATGCGGCTCGTGTCGTCACCCGGCTGACGTCCGACCTCGATTCTGGTGTCGCTCAGGCGGTGCTGGACACGCTGAACACCTCCGCCGGCTCACGACCGCTGCTGGAGATCGGCGATACGACCCGATCACTCGATGAGTCCTTCACCCGCGACGACCTGCCGGCGAGTCTCCAGGCGCTGGTTCGACAGGGTGAGGTCGCCCGCATCCGCACCACCGTGCAGGACGTGCCGGCCATCGTCTACGCAATCCCGATCGACGGCTTCGAGCAGGACGTCTACTACTACGAGGCCGTGCCTCTGGGTGAGGTCGAAGACACGCTCGGGACCCTGCAGTACGTGCTCTTGGGTGGCGCGTTGATCGTGGCCGCCTTCGCCGCGCTCGCAGGGCGGTTTGCGGCGAGCGGAGCCCTCCGTCCCCTACGCGAGGTCTCCGAAGCGGCTGAGGCGATCGCAGGCGGCCGTCTGGACACTCGATTGGATCCGCAGGGTGACGAAGACCTCGTCAGCCTGGCGGCCTCGTTCAACGAGATGGCCGGTGGCCTCGAGGAACGCATCCAGCGTGACGCCCGCTTCGCCAGTGAAGTGAGCCACGAGCTCCGCAGTCCGCTCATGACCCTGACGGCCTCGGTGGAAGTGCTCGAGAACGCCAAGCACGAGATGACGCCGCGTTCTCAGACGGCCCTCGACCTGTTGTCGAGTGACATTGCCCGCTTCCAGACCCTTGTCGAGGACCTGCTCGAGATCTCGCGGTTCGACGTCGGCACAGCGGCGCTCCAGGCCGATCCGCTCTTGTACGCAGAGTTCGTTCGGGCGGCCGTCGGGGTGAGCTCCACGCCAGAGTGTCCTGTCGAGGTGGACGAGGCGGTCGAGGAGGTCGTCGTCGAGGCAGACAAGCGGCGCCTTGCCCGTGTGGTCGCCAACCTCGTCGACAACGCCCGCAAGTACGGCGGTGGCGCGACACGAATCCATCTGTCCACGACGCCGCACAATTCGGTGTTGATGGCCGTCGAGGACGACGGACCCGGCGTGCCGCTCGACGAGCGGTTCGTGATCTTCGACCGGTTCAGCCGTGGCGGTGCCGGTGGACGGCGCGGCTACGACACGGGTGTTGGGCTCGGCCTGTCGCTCGTGGCGGAGCATGTCAACCTGCACGGCGGCCGGGTCTGGGTCGAGGACCGCCCGGACGGCAACCAGGGTGCCCGGTTCGTGGTCGAACTGCCGATCGCCGACTTCCCGGACGAGGAGTTCGCCTGATGCGCCGTTGTGTCGCCGTCGTCGCTTCGCTGCTGCTCACGGTTGGAGCGTGCGGTATCCCGCTGGACAGCGAGCCCGAGATCATTGCGGCCGAAGACCTGCCCGCCGGTCTGCGCCCCACCACCTCCACCACCAGCACGACCGTGCTGGAGTCGATTGCCGAGGAGATCACGATCTATCTGGTTCGTCCCACCGAAGACGGGTCGAACCTACTCGAACCGGTCGTTCGGCAGATCGCTGCGGTGGAGAGCACCGACTTCGCTGCGGCGGCGCTGCGTCAGGTCTTTGCCGGTCCCACCGCCGAGGAACGTGAGGAGCTCATCACCCTCACCGTCGGTTCGACCGACGAACCGATCCAGGTCGTCGAAACCCGCCGGCCCGCCGACGGTCGGCTGGTCGTCGTGCTGTCCGAGCTCCCGTCGATCGAGGGCGGCGAACGCGTCACCGCGTTCGCCCAAATGGTGTTCACGGTCACGGCGTTCGACAGCGTCGAAGAGGTCCGCTTCCAGGTCTCCAACGACGCAGGCGAACCGGAGTTCATCACCGTCAACACCGACGACGGCGACGTGAACGCCTTCGTCGGACCCGACGACTACCGGAGCCTCGCCCCCACGATCCCACCAAGCTGACTCGAACCGGCTCCGCCCATGGCGGACCCGGCGTCACGCCATGAAGGTCGAGGCCACCTCGTAGAGGTGCGGGTTGACGTACTTGAGTCCGGCGACCGCTTCGCCCAGATCGACGCGAGTCATCGAGCCGCACTGGTAGGCGACCATCTGCCCGAAGGCCTCGTCGGCAGCCATCGAGGCCGCTTCGACCCCGTACCAGGTCGCCAGGACCCGATCGAAGGCCGATGGCTCGCCGCCGCGCTGCACGTATCCGAGCACGGTTGTGCGGGTTTCGAACCCGGTGCGATCGGTGATCTCCCGGGCGACGAGTTCACCGATGCCACCGAGCTTGATGTGGCCGAACTCGTCGAAGGAATCCTCGGGGATGTCGAGCGTGCCGGGTACGGGCTTGGCCCCTTCCGCAACGACGACGATGGACGCGAACTTGCGCTTGTGACGCCGCTGCAGCGCGTCGGCGACCTCGGCGATGTCGAAGGGGTGCTCGGGGATCAGCGTGAGGCTGGCGCCGCCGGCGAGCCCGGCCCAGGTGGCGATGTGGCCGACGTGGCGCCCCATGACTTCCACGACCATGACGCGGTCGTGGGATTCTGCGGTCGTGTGCAGCCGTCCGATCGCCTCGGTGGCGATGTCGACGGCGGTGGCGAACCCGAAGGTCATCTCGGTCGACCCGATGTCGTTGTCGATCGTCTTGGGGACGCCGAGCACGGGGAATCCGAGCTTGTACATCTCGTGGGCGCAGGACAGCGTGCCTTCACCACCGATGGCGATGAGCGCATCGACGCCGTTGGCTTCCAGCGTGCGCCGGCAGGCGTCGCGTCCATCCTCTCGCATGAAGGGGTTGATGCGGGTCGTTCCGAGCACGGTGCCGCCACGCGTGAGCAGACCACGGCAGCCCTCGACGTCGAGTTCCATGAACTCGTTCTCCATCACGCCGCGCCATCCATCGAGGAATCCGATGACTTCGTCACCGTTCTCGGTCGCCTTTCGTACGACACCCCGGATGACGGCGTTGAGCCCTGGAGCGTCACCTCCACCGGTCAGAACCGCAAGTTTCATGACACGAGCCTACGGTCGCTCTACGCTGCGGCAATGGCTGTAGTCGTCGCAATTGATTCTGGAACAACCGGCGTCCGATCCATCGCTTTCAGCGATACCGGGCTGCCCCTCGCCTCGTCGTACCGGGAGTTCCCGCAGTACTTCCCCCAACCCGGTTGGGTGGAGCATGACGCCGAGGAGATCTGGTCGGCGGTCGAGACGACCCTGGCCGAGTTGATGGGTCAGATCGATGAACCGATCGCGGCGATCGGCATCACCGATCAGCGTGAAACCGTGGTCGTGTGGGACACCACGACCGGGAAGCCGTTGCACCGGGCGATCGTCTGGCAGGACCGCCGGACCGCTGAACGATGCGACGCCCTGGCCGAGGCCGGTCACCTGGACATGGTCCGTCGCACCACGGGTCTCGTGCTCGACCCCTACTTCTCCGGGAGCAAGCTCGAATGGTTGATCGCCGGCGGACACGTCGAGGTCACTGGCTCGACGGCCTTTGGCACGGTCGATTCGTGGCTCGTGTGGAAGCTCACCAACGGTGCCGCGCACATCACCGACACGACCAACGCCAGTCGCACGCTCCTCTACGACATCGGGGCGATGCAGTGGAGCGACGAGATGCTTGACCTCTTCGGCGTTCCGAAGTCGATCATGCCGGAGGTCATGCCGTCCTCAGGCCGGTACGGGACGGTGGCTGCGGGCCATGCGGTGCCGGAAGGCACGCCGATCTCGGGCATCGCCGGCGACCAGCAGGCGGCCCTGTTCGGGCAGGCGTGCTTCTCCCCCGGCGCCGCCAAGAACACGTACGGCACGGGCTCGTTCATCCTGATGAACGTCGGGCAGACGATGCCCGAACCGGTCGACGGTCTGCTCACCACCGTGGGCTGGACGCTGGCCGATGGCAGCACGACCTACGCGATGGAAGGTGCAATCTTCGTCACCGGCGCCGCCATTCAATGGTTGCGTGACGGTCTCAACATCATCGATGACGCGGCCGAGGTCGGCCCGCTTGCCGCCTCCGTGGAATCGTCGGACGACGTGTTCATGGTTCCCGCATTCGCCGGCCTGGGCAGTCCGTGGTGGGACGCCCATGCCCGAGGCACGATCATCGGCCTCACACGCGGCACCACCCGGGCCCACATCGCCCGGGCGACGGTGGAGTCGATGGCGCTGCAAACACGGGACGTCATCGACGCCATGTCGAACGCCGGTGGGGTCACGGCCGACAGTCTGCGCGTGGACGGCGGAGCGTCGGTAATGGACCTGCTCCTGCAGATTCAGGCCGACCAGATCGGTGTTCCCGTTCACCGATCGTCGATCACCGAGACCACGGCGCTGGGGGCCGCCTACCTGGCGGGCATCGCTGAGGGCGTGTGGAGCAGCACCGACGAGGTGTCGGACGCATGGCGCTCGGACCATACGGCCGAGCCGGCCGCCGACCGGGAAGCCGCCGACGCGTTGCATGCCCGCTGGTTGCAGGCGCTCGAGCGTTCCCGAAACTGGGCCTGACCCCGCTCGCTGACGCGACGCTCAGACGAGCTTGGGGAGCGCCTTGTTCAGGCTGCGGACCGCCTGATTGATGCGCTGTTCGTTCTCGATCAGAGCGAACCTGACGTTGCCTTCACCACCGGGACCGAACCCGACCCCGGGCGAGAGGGCCACGTCGGCCTCCCTGACCAGCATGGAACAGAACTCGACCGACCCCATCTCCCGATAGGGCTCGGGGATCGGCGCCCATGCGAACATCGTGCCCTTCGGAGGCTCGATCTCCCAGCCGATGCGGGCCAGGCCGTCCACCAGCGTGTTCCGACGGCTCTCGTAGATCGCACAGGCTTCCTGCGGATAGTCCACCGCCTCGTTCATCGTGACGGTTGCCGCGATCTGGATCGGCTGGAACGTGCCGTAGTCCAGGTAGCTCTTCATCTTCGCGAGCGCTCCGACGACCTCGGGGTTGCCCGCCAGGAAGGCCACTCGCCAGCCGGCCATCGAGTAGCTCTTCGTCATCGAATAGAGCTCGACTGCGACGTCCTTGGCTCCTTCCGCCTGCAGGATCGACGGCGGCATGTAGCCATCGAACCCGAGGTCGGCGTAGGCGAGGTCGTGCACCAACAGGACCTCCTTCTCGCGAGCGAAGTCGACGATGCGCTGCATGTACTCGAGGTCGACGCAGGTGGTGGTGGGGTTGTGAGGGAACGACAGGACGATGACCCGTGGCCGCGGCCACGAGTACTCGAACCGCTCCTGGAGCGACTCGAAGAAGTCCTCGCCCGTTCCGAGCGGAACCTCACGAATCTGTGCACCGGCGAACAGCGGAGCGAAGAGATGGATCGGGTACGACGGCGATGGCACCAGGGCCGCATCGCCGGACTGGAGGAGCACCCACATCAGGTGGCTGAAGCCCTCCTTCGCCCCGATCGTGTTGATGACCTCGGTCTCCGGATCGAGGTCCACGTCGAAGCGACGCTTGTACATGTCGCAGAAGGCTTCGCGGAGCTTCGGAAGTCCGCGACTCATGGAGTAGCGGTGGTTGCGGGGGTTGCCGGCCGCTTCCTGAAGCTTCTCGACGGCGATGTCTGGGCTCGGCAGGTCAGGGTTGCCGAACCCGAGGTCGATCACGTCTGCGCCCGCTTGTCTCGCCTCGATCTTCAGCTGGTTGATGATCGTGAAAACGTAGGGCGGAAGCCCGTTGATGCGGCGAAACTCCATCCCCGAACGCTAGCCGGGACGATCTGGCCTACTGGTCGACTGTGACCAATTCGGCAGCCAACGCGGCCGAACCGATCGCGCCGGCGTAAGAACCGAGCTCAGCGAGCTTCACCGGAACGGACGGACGATAGTCGGCTCCGAGGATGCGGGCATTGAGGTTCTCCTCGATCCCGGCGCGGAGCACCTCACCGAGGTCGACGAGGCCGCCACCGAGCACGAAGACTTCCGGGTCGAGCACGTAGACCAGGTCGGCCATCCCGACCGCCACATCCCGGGAGAACCGTTGGATGAGGGCCTCGATGCCGGGCTCGCCGGAGAGGAGCAGCTCGTTGACGTGCTCACCGCGGATGTCGGCCACCGATCCGGCTTTGTCGACCAGTGCGTCGAGGCGCCCTTCGGCCGCCCACTTGCGGGCGAGCCGTCCCAGCCCGTTGCCGGAGGCGTAGTACTCCCAAGGTCCAGGGGCCCCGGTGATGTGCTGAGGGCCATCGCGTTGGATCGTGATGTGGCCGGACTCACCGGCATAGCCGTGAGCACCGCGGAAGAGCTTTCCGTTGAGCACGAAGCCGGTCCCGATACCGGTTCCGAGCGCCACGAACGCCATGTCGTCGTGACCCTTGCCGGCGCCGAACTGGGCTTCGGCCCACGTGGCGGCGGTGGCATCGTTCTCGGCGACGACGGGGACGTCGATCCGCTTCTGCACTTCGGCGACCAGCGGATAGTTCACGACACCGGGGATGTTCGGGGCGTACCGAAAGATCCCGTCGGAATCCATCAGCGCAGCCATGCCCAGACCGATCGCGGAGATCGGTTCGCCGATGTCCTCGGACAGTCCCGTGGCCACCTCGACGATGGTCTCCACCAGCACGTCGCCGTCGGGCCTGGTGCGGCTGCGTCGAATCGCCAGCGGTTCGGTCGAGCCGGGCCGGAGACCCACGCCGCGCACGTTGGTTCCGCCAACGTCGAATCCGATGATCAGCATGTCTGTTCTCCTGCAAACCAACCTGAAGCGCGGACGCAGTGCGCCCGGTCGCCCACGGCGACGGTCCAATCCTGCAGCTCCGGCTCGTCGGACACGCAAATCACCTGACACATTTCGCTGACGCGAAGCAGGACGGCAAGCGCCGAGACGCCCTGGCGCCCCGGGATGTCGTGGAGTGGATCCTCAACGAGGAGTGGCAACGGCCGCCCGTCGGAATTCGCCGGAATCGCCGCAGATTCGAGGCGCGTCGGCAGCGCCGGATTGGCGCCGCCATCGACGGCAAACGCGAGGTGGTCTTGCGCAGCGGCGAGGAAGGCTCGCTGGCTGCGCAGTCGCCGCCGCAGGCGAGTGCGGCGGCGTTCGAGCTGCTGCAGTTCGCTCGAGGTGCCCGGAGCGGTCCGCACCGGCTCGATCACACCGGCCAGCCTGGCTTCGAGGCGACGCCGGATCGACGTCAGCTCTTCGCTCTCCTGCAGCGCCTGCGTTGCGATGACGGTGGGCTCCGCTCCCCCGTCGAGTCCGAGCTCTGTGAGAATCGGCCGCACGTCGAGCCCGCCGTCGAGCGCGCCCTGCAGGCGTTCCATGACCGCGGGATCGGGGGCGACGGCCTCCACGGCCGTCAACGTTTCGCGGGTCTCGGCATCGTCGTTCTCGTGCACGCGGAGGTCGATGACATCAGGGATGTCGTGCTGTTCGATTCGAAGCTGCCGGGCTGCATCGTCGGCACCCCGGAGCTCCGCCTCGGTCAGCCGAACGGCGGTTTCGATCGAGCCCACCAACTCGGTCAGGTCGCTGACCTCGGCCCAGCCGATGGTCGGCAGTGCAAAGGGAATGTCTTCGAGCGGTGCGAACATGGCCCCGGCGCCCGCCAACTGGGATGCCGCTGGAGGTCGCGGCGCCCGAATCGACTGGTTTCGGCCGTCGACCAGCACGGTGCCTTCCAGACCAAGGTGTGGGGCGTTCTCGTACAGCCCGGCGACGGTCACCGACAGCGCGGCTCGGGCATCCTCGGCCAGCCCTTGCACGACGGTGAGACCGGTGTGCAGGCGAAGTGGAGCGTCAGCCGGCCGGGGCGAGGCCAGGGTGAGGATGCGAAGCGCCGGATCGGTGCGCGTGCGTTCGTCCGACGCCTGGCGAAGCCGCTGGCGCGCCTCTCGGACCCGGTCGTCGACAGCCACGCTCACGCGCCGCTGGATTCGACCCTCTGCTTCAGGTCTTCGAGGGCCGTGTGAAGCAGTTTCGCCTCGGCGCGACGTTTCACGAAGCCCGGCAGGGGTACCAGCATGTCCACGGACACGTAGTAGTTGACCTCGCACGTGGATCCGTCACCGACGGGGACGAACTCATACTCGCCGTCGATCCGCTCCATGACATCGCCTTCGATGAGGCGCCAGGACATGCGCAGCGGGTTGGAGCCGTAGCTGTAGCGAAGCGTGTAGGAGGTGGAGCGACCCATCGCTGCCACCCGAAAAGCCACGTCGCCACCGCGGCCGTTGTCGTCGACGGCGACGATCTCGGCCTCTTTGAGGTCGGTGGCCCATTCGGGATATCGCTCGAAGTCGGTCGCCACCGCGAAGCACGCCTCGGGCGTGGCCTGGATCTCGATTCGTTCTGCAGCTTGATCCGTCATGCGACTCCTCCAGTGTGCGTCCCCGAGAGTACTCCACCGGCTCGGATTCTCAATGTTGGCCCGACGGCTTCGGCGTCGGATTCCTTGGATCGTCACGAGGATGAAACGAGGCTGCCCGAGAGCCCCAGAGCGTGGCGAATCCGACGCCCAGCATGGGAAACAGAAGACCGAACGCCTGCTGGGTGAATGGGCGCAACGATGCAAAGAGGATCGAGACGACGGTCTCCACCGCCACCGCGCCCCACAGCAGGTTTCGCGGCTCCTTCGGGACGAACGAACTGCCGAGGGCCAGCAGCCCGGTGAGTGTGACCTCGTCGACCCGGCTGCGCTGCACGCCGTTCCAGAAGCCCAGCAGGAAGAGCCCGATTCCTACGACGAACACGAGCGAGTTGAACACGGCGAAGGCGATGTCGAGCGTGTCTGCGGCAAACCATGCGACCACGGAGACGACGGTGAAGACGCCCGCCGTCCGCATGCTGAGACGGGGGATGCGGAGGTCCGCACTGGAAGGGTTGGGGGTCAGGTCCATCGCTGCAGGGTTTCGGCCAATCGGGCCGCGAGCACATCGTAGGAGAATTCTCGTTCGGCTCGTTCCCGCGCAGCGGCGCCGAGCCGTCGTCGGGTGTCGTCGTCGCTGAGTAGGTGGTCGATGGCTGCCGCCACCGAGTCGATGCTGGCGTTCTCGTCCACCACAATGCCGGTTTCGCCGTCGGCCACCGCCTCGTGTGCGCCACCGCTGCGTCCGGCCACCTGGGCCACCCCGGCGGCGGCAGCTTCGACGAACACGATTCCGAACCCCTCCTGTTCGAGGCCGCCCCAGCGGGAGCGACAGAGCATCACGAAGAGGTCACTGGCCCCGTACAAACGGGCCTTGTCGTCTTCGCTGATCCGGCCGAACAGCCGGACAGGAGCGTTGCGGGAGTCGATGAGATTCTGTAGCCGTCGACGATCGCGGCCGTCACCGGCGATGCCGACCAACAGCGACGGATGATGTCGTCGGAGGCGGGCGGCAGCTTCGATGAGCGTGTCCATCCCCTTGCGCGGTACGAGCCGGCTCACGCTCAGGATGAACGGCGCACCGGGGTCGATGCCGTAGCGGGCGCGGATGCGGCGCCGTTCGTCGACATCGCTCGGTACGAATCGGCTCGTGTCGACGCCGGGAGGGATCACGGCGGCGTCGAGCGAACGGCCCGCCGCTCGTTCGGCCTCGGCGAGTGCGTACTCGCCCGCCGAGATCACACCGACGGCGTTGTTGAGCACGCGGGCGAGTGCCTGTTTCGAGCCGGGGAGACGGCCGGGCACGGTCACCTCGGCCCCGTGAAGGACCACGGCGTACGGCTTCGCCAGCGTCGGACCCACGAGCCCGAGCGGGACCGCGGGGTCGATGACGTGGAGCGAAGCGTCGAACCGTTCGGCCGCTTCGTCGAGGCGACGGGTGAGCCACGGGTACGGCAACAGGACCGGCTCCTTCGAGCGGTGGGTCACGTAGGGCTGCTCGGCATCGAATGTGGAGGCGCCGTCGTACGGCGTCGTGTGCACTTCGAAGGTGGACGGGTCGAGTCGGCGCCACAGCTCCCACAGGTACTGCTGGATCCCACCGATCTTCGGCGGGAAGTCGTTGGTGACGAGCAGGTGTCGGCTCACTGGCGGGCCCCGATCAGTGCGTTGATCTCGGCGAGCACGTCGGGGTCGGCCGTGTCTGTAGCATCGACGAGATCGGTGTGACCGAGCTGCTCGGCAGCCCACAGCGCATGCGCCTGCTCGATGGGGTCGGCCGAGGCCGTCCATCGTTCCAGGAGCAATCGAGTCTCTGGTGCGTCGGCCTGCGCCACGTTGCCGAGCACGACGAGCGCGTTGCGGCGGAGGTAACGGGGTTCGCGGCCGGGGATGTACCAGACGCCGAATCGTTCGAGCAGCGTGTCATCGTCGAGCTCGAGCAGCTCCTGCACCGATGCCCAGGCGGCTCCGTCCGTGGGTGGCGCCGGCTCCTTTCGATCGTGGAGCAGGTTGGGCGGGCAGGTGCTTTGGCAGTCGTCGCAGCCGTAGATGCGGTTTCCAAGTGCTGTGCGGTACTCCCGGGGGAAGGTTCCCTTGGCCTGCACGAGCCAGGCCAGGCAGCGTCGTGCGTCGATGACGCCGTTTTCCACGATCGCGCCGGTCGGACAGTTGTCGATGCAGCGGGTGCACGGACCACAGGCGTCAGGGATCGGGCCTGGTGACGGGGCGAGGTCGGCATCGGTGACGACGGATCCAAGCACGAAACGACTTCCCCGTTCGGGAATCAGCAGGTTGCTGTTCTTGCCCCACCAGCCGATGCCGGCCCGGTGGGCGGCTGCCCGGTCGACGAGTGCGTTGTCGTCGACGAGCACGCGGGTTCGGTGGCCGGCGTCACGCAGCCGCTGCGAGATGGCGTCGAGGCCCCGCCGGAGTTCGACGTAGTGCGCTTCCCACACATACTCCCCCACTCGGGCCGAGCCGGTGGTGGCGGCGGGCTGCGGCGGCTCTGCTCGCCGATAGGACCGCGCCCCGACCACGATGCTCCTCGCCCCGGGCAACGCCCGCTCGGGGTCGGTGGCCCGGTCGGGGTTTCGGTAGGTGAACTGCATGTCCGCATGGAGTCCGGCCTGGCGACGGTCGTGGAGCACGGCCCGGGTCGTCTCAAAAACCTCGGCGCCGCACACGCCGATCCGGTCGAGTCCGTTGGCTTCGGCGAGCGCTTGGAGCTCGTCGATGATCGATGCCGAAGCCATGCGAACAATCTATTGGCTGGCGGGAGCCGTCGGACCTGTGCCCGGACGGTGCGTCATCTCATTGGGCGCGGTGTTTGAGGTCTGGCACGAGACCGGCATCCGCCAGCAGCTTCATCGCCCGGACGTCGGCCAGGTCGATGACCACCGCTTGTTCCGGTTCGCGTTCGCAGATGAAGGTGACGATGCAGTCGTCGCACGCCGAGGTGGCCTGCATGACGCAGCTGTCGCAGTCGATGGTGAGCGCTTCTCTAGACACGCCCATCACCGTACGGATGGGGTGTGACACTGAATCCCGATGCCTAGGCCAGGCTGTTCAGAAGCTGCTCGGACGATGCCGTGTTGGCACCCCCGCCCCGAGCGCCATCGCGGACCCGACGGTCACTGCTCACCACGAGGACCGGACGGCCAGAGGCGACCCGACCGACACCGTCGATGATCACGTCGTCGGCTTCAACGCCTTCGGGCGAAAACCGTATCGTCACGCCCCGGTCGCGGCCGCCTGACGCGGCGACGCCCACGTCGGCGCCATCGAAGACGACGTCGAAATCGGCGCCCGCTCGCGCCGCCAACGAACGCAGTCCCTGGGCCAGCCATTCCCGCTGCTCTTCGAGCGACCAGTCGTCATGGTTCGTGCGGGTGACGTTGTAGCCGTCAACCATCACGAGCATCCCCGGGATTCGCAACAGGTAGTCGAATGCTTCGTCCGAGTCATCGTGCATTCCCGGCGGGAGCGGCATCGGCGTCCGCCGGTCGACGACCGTCCGGCTCGGCGTGGCCCGATCCCGCAGCTCAGCCACCTCTGCGCTGAGCGCCGTGACCATCCCACGAAGCCGATCTGCGCGTTCGCGCACCTCGCTGTCCGCAATCGCTCCCCCGTCGGCCACCGTGCTCAGCTGTGCGGCGGTCATGTCGGCCAGTTGACGTTCGACGAGCTTGCGTTCCATCACGTGGCGAGCCATCACGAGCTCGGTTTGCTTGAGCTCGGCCACGGCACGTTGGCGCTCATCCGCTCGCTGCTCGGCCTCGTTGCGAAGCCGCTCGACCTCGTCGGCGTCGGCCCCCGCGGACGCTTCTGCGCTGATGGCCCGTTGCTTCCACTCGGCGGCCTCGGCGCGGGCGTCTTCGAGTTCCGTTTCCAATCTGGCGACGGATCGTTCGGCAACGCCGAGTCGGTGTTCGAGTTTCCGGGTGTCGCCGGTTCGGTCGAGGATCGGTTCTTCAGCCACTTCGACGAAGCGGGCGATCAGTTCTTCCCACCCGTCCCCACGCTCGAGGAACGCCATGCCGATTCGGCCGACCGACCGTTCATCGGCCGACTCGAGCACCCGGGCCCGGAATTCGGGATCGGTGTCGAGTACGTCGTGGATGGTCTGACGGGCGCGGGCGGGCATGCGGGTGAATCGCAGCATCGGAACCAGACGCTGCGGTGGGGCGACCCGCGGCTTCTTCTTGTTGCCCTTCTGCGCGACGGTGAAGGCGAGTTCGAGGACGGGGTCGAAGAGCTCCGATGGCATCGTCAGCCGGCGGCGGTGGCCTGCACGTGGGCATCCACCGTCGCACGGGCCTCCCCGGAGTCGAGCGCAGCTCCCGCTCGGGTGATGCCATCACCGATGTCGGTTGCGACACCGGCCACGACGAGGCCGGCTGCGGCGTTGAGCACGACGATGTCGCGGGCGGCACCGGTCTCGCCGGCGAGCATCCGATCGAAGATCGCCGTGTTTGCGGCGGCGTCTCCGCCGTCGAGTGCGCCGTCGGCCGGAGGTGCGATGCCGTGATCCTGCGGATCGATCGTGAAGCGGCTGATCTGGCCGTGGTCGAGCTGGTGCACGACGGTCGGCCCTGTGGTGGACAGCTCGTCGAGCTGTCCGTCGCCGGTCACGATCCAGGAGAACTCGGAGCCGGTGGCGGCGAGCACGCCGAGCATCCGTTCGCCCAGATCTGCGTCGGCGACGCCGACGACCTGGCGGGTCACCCGGGCGGGGTTTGCGAGCGGGCCGAGGGCGTTGAAGACGGTGGGAACTCCGAGCTGCACTCGGACGGGCCCAACGTGGCGCATCGACGGGTGGTAGAGCTTGGCGAACGCGAAGCCGACCCCGGTCTCGGCCACGACCTTCTGGAGGTGGTCGGCGCCGAACTCGAACTGGGCGCCGAGCGCTTCGAGGAAGTCGAAGCTGCCGGAGGTCGACGAGGCCTTCCGGTTTCCGTGTTTGAGGACCGTGGCTCCGGCTGCGGCTGCGACGAAGCAGGCCATCGTGGAGACGTTCAGCGCGGCCCGGCGGCGGCTCGGAGCGCCGCCCATGCCGACGATGTCGATGGCGTCCGGGGCGACGGAGAGCGGTGTCGCCTCGGCGTGCATGGCTTCAACCATGCCGGTGAGCTCTTCGACGGTCTCCCCCTTCATCCGAATGGCCACGATGAAGGCGGCGATCTGGCTGTCCTCGGCCCGGCCTGCGAGGACCTCGGCGAGGACCGCCTTGGTCTGCGCCGCGGTGAGGTCGTGGCCGGCTTGGAGGGCGCCGAGGATGGCCGGCCAGCCGCCGGCGGTCTCGAAGTCTGTCGTCATGGCGGCGAGTCTATGACTCTGCTGGGGGCGGCGAGGATTTGAGCACGCGGGCGGGGGCGCCGCCGGCGACGCAGTCGTCTGGCAGGTCGGTGGTGACGACCGAGTTGGCGCCGACCATGACCCGTTTGCCGATGGTGACCCCGGGTGTGACGACGACGCCGGTGCCGAGCCAGGAGTTCGCGCCGATGCGTACGGGCTTCTCGGGCCGTGACTGTTTGCCGATCGGCAGGTCGGGGTCGCTGTTGTCGTGGTTCTGGTCGGTGACGAAGACGTTGGGCCCGAAGAAGACGCCGTCTTCGATCACGACTTCGAAGTGGGCGGCAATGGAACAGCCGCGGCCGATGAGGCAGTTGTCGCCGATGACGAGCATGCGGTCGGAGAGGAGTTCCTGCCCGGGTGCCATCCCGACGCTGAGGGCGCACCAGGGCCCGAAGATCGTTCCTTCGCCGATGTGGATGGCGTGTTCGTTGTAGATGACCTGCGGCGGGAAGCAGATGAGCGAGCCTTGGCCGAAGGTGCCGAACTTCTGGGCGCGTCGGGAGTCGGGGCCGAGGCCGGCGCGGCGGCTCAGGCGTTCCCACCCGTCGAGTGCGAGGTCGCCGAGTGTTGGCCGTCCCATCGCCGGGGTCAGCCGCCGAGCTGGTCGAGCATGGCCGAGAAGCGTTCGGCCTGGCTTCCCTCGGAGCGTGCGAGTGTTTCGAGCCAGTCGGCGATGTCGTCGAGCCCTTCGGCTCGAGCTGTCTCAGCGTGGGCCGTGTATCGGCGTTCGGCGTCCTCGCGTTCGCTGGCGATGGCAGCGCGAAGGTTGTCGACAGCATCACCGATCGGTTCGCCGGAGACGGGGTCGCCGACGTCGATCAGGAACTCGAGTGCGTCGTGGGCATGGCCGGCTTCGGTGTCGGCGATGTTGCGGAACAGGACGGCGGCGTCGGGCTGGCCTTCGACGTCGGCCTGGTCGGCGAACCAGTGGTAGCGCCGGTTGGCCTGGCTTTCACGGGCGAAGACGTCGAGGAGGTTCTTGTGGGTTTCACTGCCTTCGAGCGCCATTGGGCCCCTCCTCGTTGCGAGACGACAGCGTACCGTGGCCAACCCACCACCCCCGTACCTGGTACCGATGTGGTGAACCCGCCACCCTCTGTGCCAGATGGGGTCTGACCCCATTGTGGTGACACCGCCACGTTGTGTGATCTCCGCCGGGCGGAGGAGGCGCCGTTCAGACCCGCGGCCGATGCGCACCGACAGGCACGCTTGCGACGATGACGCCATGACTACGAATTCAACCGATCAGAGCCCCCGATTGCGCCGTGTCGTACCCGTCATTGGAGTCGTTCTCGCCGCATCCGCTGCCGCGGGATACGCCGTCGGCAATGGTGCCCGCCGTCTGCAGGACGACGGGCTGGCGGCCGGCTCCGCTCTTCTGGTTCTCGTCGGCGTGGCGACGTTCGCCTTCGCCATGCGCCGCTGGCTCCAGCAGCGACAGCGCACCTGAGCCCACCCTCCGCAGCACCCACACCACATCCGTACCTGGTACCGATGTGGTGGTGCGGCCACGGGGCGTGGCGGTTCGGCTACAAGGGGGTCTGACCCCATTGTGAGGGTGTGAGCG
>CALBVR010000301.1 GCA_937969565.1 uncultured Acidimicrobiales bacterium
CCCCGAGCTCGACAAGGTGGTCGAGCCGGTCGATCACGCCCCAGAGGTCGCCGCCCTTGTAGCCGGTGAAGGTCGGCTCGGCATCCCAGGCATCCAGCCGGGCGCCAATGTCGACACGTCCGGATCGGGCGAAGCGATCCGGGAAGATCTGATAGAAGACCGCGTCCGCGACCCAGTCCGGGGTTCCATCCATGCCGCTCACCTCCGTGAGCGTAGACGGGGTTTGCGTAGTGGAGCGTCCGCCCGCCATGGCGTGGTGATCCGGGTTCTGTTTCACCCCTCGAACATCGGCAGGCGCCGTCGACCACCTGAGCAGACGGGGTGGATCGTCCCTCCCCCTGCGCTCCCGGTCAGAAGAGCGGACTGAGGTGGGGGGCCAGATCGCCGACCGGCTGGATCTCGATCTCGTCCACGCCGACGAGCTTCGCCAGGTCGTGAAACGCAGGAGCGACCCGTTCGGCCGTTTCGGCATCGGCGTGCCCATCCTCGGCCCACGACGTGCGGATGCGCAGCACACCCGCATCGCGATCGGTCTTGATGCAGGACCGGGCGACGATCTGGCCGTCGACCATGATCGGGAGGACGTAGTAGCCCCACCGACGCTTCGCCTCGGGTACGTAGATCTCGATGCGGTAGTCGAAGTCGAACATCCGCAACGCCCGGTCCCGGTTCCACACGACCGGATCGAAGGGCGACAGCACCGTCGCGCCCTGGATCTTGCGTGGGGTCGGCGCCGCCGGATCTGCCCACGCCGAGGTCCCCCAGCCCTTGACCGCTGCGGGCACGATGCTGCCCGCCTCGGCGAGCTCCGCCAGCCGCGGCCGGAGCTCCTTCACCGACAGGCGAAACCAGTCGGCGATCTCCTTGTCGGTGCCCACGCCGAGCGCCTGAACCGCCTGGAGGCAGAGTGCCCGCTGGGCCTCGTCGACCGAGGGGGTCGGCGCAGCAAGGATCTCGGCTGGGATGATGTCTTCGATCGGACTGAAGACCTTCTCGAAGTTGCCGCGGCGGCGCACACCCAGCTCCCCGACCCGGAACAACCAGTCCAACGCGAGCACACCGAGCGAACGGTGCCACCAACCGCTGCCGTCGCCGGGAAGTGGACGGGGATCACTCAGTTCACCGCCGGCCAGCGCTCCGCGCTCGCGGACCTCGTCCAACACCGATTGCACGTATCCGGGTTCACGCCGGGCCACTTCGGACAGGGACTTCCAGGTCTGCCCGTCACGGGCCCGATCGCGCGTCCATCGGAACAACGGTTCGCTCTCGACTGGCAGCAGCGACGCCTCGTGGGCCCATGCCTCGAACCATTCGTCTCGGGCGTAGGCAAGGTCGTCAACGAGTTCCGGCCGGTAGGGGCCGAGGCGGCTGTGAAACGGCAGGTGCTGCGTACGGATGATGATCGGGATGGAGTCGAGCTGGATCACGTTGAGTCGTCGCATCACCCGCCGGAGGTGGCGTCGATCCACGTTGCCGCTGGGACGTTTGTCGGCGAAGCCCTGCGCTCCGAGTGACACGCGTCGGGCGACATCGGCTGACATGTTCCATTGCCCGGTACGTCCCACGCCGCCAACCTAGAACGAACGGTCAGGTAAGGCGACCTCAAGACTTGGCGACCGCGACGCAGCGCGGCGGAAACACCCCGTTACCGTTGGTGCGATGTTCTCTCGACCCTCCGTGCTGCTCTTCGCTCTTCTGGCGCTCGTGGCCTCTGCGTGCTCCTCCGGCGACGAGGCGGCGACACCGCTCACAACCACAACCGAGGCTCCAGACGCCGAGTCGGCCACGACGGAGCCACCGGCTGATTCGGCAACCACCGAGGCCCCTGATGTCGAGGGCAAGCCGATCTTCGAGGTGCCGACGGATGCGCCCGTGGAGTTGGAAATCGACGATCTCATCCCGGGAACCGGCAAGGCCGCACAATCGGGTGACTACCTGACGATGCACTACGTCGGTGTGCGCCAGACCGACGGCGGCCAGTTCGACGCCAGCTGGGATCGGGGCTCGACCTTCGGCTTCACCCTCGGTGCCGGTCGCGTCATCCAGGGTTGGGACCAGGGCATCATCGGCATGCAGGAGGGCGGCCGCCGCCTCCTCTCCATCCCCGCGGACCTTGCCTACGGCGCGCAGTCCCCGAGCCCCGACATTCCCGCAGACAGCGACCTCGTGTTCGTCGTCGACCTGATCAATGTCGCCTCACCGCCCGACGTCCAGAACGCAGACGCCCCAGTGACGGAACTCGAGGTCGAGGTCCTCGCCGAAGGAACCGGCGAGGAGATCGGCGAAGGCATGCTGCTCGAGCTGCACTACGTGTTGATGGCGCAGACCTCCGGCGAAGTCTTCGACTCATCGTGGGCCAACGGCTCTCCCATCCCCTATCAGCTCGCCACCGAGGGCACGGAAGCCCTCCTCCCGGGTTGGGACGAGGCACTCGTCGGCCGCAACGTCGGCGATCACATTCGCATCGTGATGCCACCAGAGCTGGGCCTCGGTGAACGCGCCGCAGACGTGGTGGGAGCGGACGGCACCCTCGTTTCTGAGGTCACCATCATCTCGGCGCAGTAGCCGCGGCGACGGTCCGAGGGTTCAGTCGTCGTCGGCGAACCGGAGTCGGATCTTCTTCAGCATCCGCTCGAAGGCGTTGTCGTCGTCGTCCGACCGGTCGTCGCGGTATTCGGCGACCTCGGCTGACCGATCCTCACGGGCGACGACGAGGCCGTCTTCCACGTCGAGCGCCATGACCGACTCGTAGTGCCACACCGGCGCATGGCCAGCGTGCACGTAGAGATCGAGGATCGGTGACGCACCGGCGAGCAGGTCGCCCGACCAGGCGATGGGCCGGTCCAGGTCCAGATAGGTCCAGACCTGCCCGTACTCATCGGTCGTTGGTTCGATGCCATCGATGGCCGGCGGCTGCTCCAGATGTCCGATCTGCAGGTCGGACAGCAGCAATCGTCCCTCTTCCGTGACCCGGTAACGGGCGAGCACACCGCGGGTGTTCGCCGTGTGCGTCATCACTGGAGAAAGCCCGAGATCCCGGGGTTCGAACAACTGACCGGGCTCGGGTTCGACGACAGCGAACTCCTCGTCGTCGATCACGATCACGTCCGCCATCTGACCACTCATGGGCTCTCCTCACATCCCGGGGCGATGGCGACGGTTGCGCGACCGCCCGCCATGTCCCGAGCGATCAGCTTAGGTCGTCGTGTGGCGCTGGAGCCACGACGCCGGTCTTCTCCGCAGTGACGGCGATTCGTTCGCGCAGTTCGGCGAGGTTGCTCACCGAACGCACGACAGGCCCGTCCGGGCGGGCGAAGACGAACTGCACGTCGGCCACGGTTCGGCCCGTGGCGGTTTCGATCGCGGCGGCATACGCAGCGCCTTGCATCGCGTAACCATCGAGTTTGCGATCGATGTCGGCCTCGGTGGTGACGGAATCCGTCTTGTAGTCGACCACGACGAGCCCGTCGGGTCCCTCGACGAGGAGGTCCACGTAGCCCTCGACCGTCACCCCACCGACGGGCGCTGCCACGTAGAGCTCCTTCCAGTGGCGGGCGGTGCGGCATGCACCGACGATGTCTGCGGCCAGCGCGGAGCGAACCGATCGTGCGATCGTGTCCACGTGTTCCGGCACGGACTCGGCCCACGCCTGCGCGGTCACGAGATCCTCGATCACGTCGGGCTTCGGATCGGTGAGATCCACGAACTGCAGCACGGCGTGCACGGCGGACCCGATGGCGGTGCCGGCCCGTCCCCGTCGGAAGGTTTGCGGAGGAAGTGCGGCGGCATCGTCGATCTCGTCCATCGGTGAGACATCATCCGAGGCGTCGAGCTCGAGGTCCTCCCGCACGGCTCGGGCCAGCGCCGTGGCCGAACGAACCGAGGTTTGCGAAGCCCGGGCAAGCACCGATCGACGGTCGCGCAACCAGTTCTCGGGGATCCGGAAGGAGCTCGCCGGTTCCTCGGCGTCCAGCCCGGCCGGCGCGGCGAACAGGGTGCCCTGCCCGAGGGCGGGGCGGAACATCGTGTCCAGCTCGCCGGTGGCGAATGCGTGGACCGTGGCGCCGTGGGAGTCCTTGGCCACCCCTTTCGCGTTCACCGGATGGTGGGTGCTGACGACGAGGTGGTCGCGGGCTCGAGTCAGTGCCACATAGAGCAGTCGATCCTTTTCGGGCCGGGCCATTTCCGCTTCGAGATCGTTGGCCAGATCGAACTGGGCCGTCCGCAGGGTCCGGTTGATCGCCACTTCGGGGATCGTGCCCGGTTCGGTCCAGGAGACCTGCACACCGGCGCCATGACGACGCGTCAGGTCGGTCGTGAGGCCAGAGACGATCGTGATCGGGAACTCGAGACCCTTCGATCCGTGGATCGTCATGATCTGCACGGCGTCGTCATCCAGCTCGGGGAGCATCGGTTCGTGGGCCTTGGAGCCGTCCAAGCCCTGGAGCGAGGTCCACTTCAGCCAGGCGCGAAGGTCCCCGCCTCCCGATTCGGAGAAGGCGCGGGCCTGGTCGATGAGATAGCGGAGCCGGCGCCAGGTGTCCCGCGGCCGTCGTCCGGTCGCCGGCAGGACGAACGCGCGACGGTCGTCGATCAGGCGTTGGAGGAGGCGGCTCGGTTCATCCCACCACCGCAGATCGGCGAGCGTCCGCAGGTGACGGAATGCGGCGGCGACCGGACTGTCGTCCAGTTCTTCAGGCCACGAGGATCGCAGGTCGAACGCCAGGCCGGCGTCGCGCCAGCGGAAGAGGTCGTCGTCGCCACACGCATACAGCGGCGACCGGAGTGCGGCCACCAGAGCGATCTGGTCGGACGGGTCGTCGACGGCCCGCAGCGTGACGAGGAGGTCGCGAACTTCCTGCGTCTCGTAAACGAGCGTGCCGGTGTCGGCACGGAAGGGAATGTCGTTGGCGTCGAGTGCGTCGGACAGTTGCCGCAGCGACGTCCGCGTGGGGAGAAGGATGGTGATGTCGCGCAGATGCGGCGCCCGCCACTCATCGGTGTCTCGCTCGTAGACCGGCCACGCACCAGGGTCGTCGCGGATGGAGGCGATGATGGTTGCCACATCATTCGCTTCGTCCTCGCGGAGCTCTCCGGCCTTCCGGGTACTCGGGCCGCCGAAGACAGCGGGCCGATGGTCGGCCGGTCCGGTCCGGAACGGGACGAGCGGCGTGTAGGTGGCCTGGGCCGGGTCGGTTCCGTCCATCCGGTCCGTGAAGATCCCGTTGATCGCGTCGATGATCGGGGCGACCGTCCGAAAGTTGCGGGTGAGAGCCACCTGCCCGTTCTTGAACCGTTCCTGCACGGCGTGGAACAGGTCGATGTCGGCCCGACGGAACCGGTAGATCGACTGCTTCGGATCGCCGACCATGAACAGCCGACCCTCTTCGGCATGGAGTTCCTCCCAATTCCCGGTGAACGGCCCGGTGACGGAACCGGCCAGGAGCAGCGCGAGCTCGATCTGGATTGGATCGGTGTCCTGGAACTCGTCGAGCATGAGCACCCGATAGCGCGATGCGAGGCTGGCGCGGGCGACCGGCGACGTGCGCAGAAGCGACCGGGCCAACACGAGCAGGTCGTGGAACTCGAGCGTGCCCTCGGCCCGTCGTTGGTCGGCGGTGTTCTTCACGAACACGGCGATGCGGGCGGCCAGCAACTGGAGCGTCTGATTCGCGACGCGGCCCCGCACCTCGCCAGCCACTTCCGCAACCGCCTTTGCGTCCTCCTTCACGGCATCGATGTTCGACCAGTTGTCCTTCTTGCCATACGAGTGGGCGACCTTCAGCGTTCCCAGCATTCGCAGACGTTCGGTCTCGGATCTGGACGCAAGGAAGCGTTCGAGGTTCGGTACGGCGCTGTCGATGTTGGCGAGCAGCCGGTCGTCGGCATCGGAGCATTCCGAGCGAGCGGCGAGCACCCGGGCGATCGCCTCGTTCACCGGCGTGAAGTCGACCTGCATGACCGGCGGTGTGCCGGCCTCGATCCCCTCCAACCGATCCCAGTTGTCGTCGAAGATCTGGGCGATCGTGCGCAGCGGCGAGTTCCGGGCCCCGATGCCCACGTCGAGGATCGACGCTCGGACGATGAAGGTCTCGATCTCGTCGTCGTTGAACAGTTCGTCGACGAACTCGGACCACCGTTCCTCGAAGGCGATCTGGCTCTGGACCTCGTCGATCACCTCGACCCGTGGCGGGATGCCGACGTCGACAGGATGTTCGGCCAGCAGCCGCTGGGCGAAGGCGTGCAAGGTGGAGATGGCGGCGAGGTCGGCATCGGCGAGCGCCGCTTCGCACGCGGCGATGGTGACGTCGTCACCGGACCGACGGGCGGAAGAGAGCGCCGCTTCGAATTCGGATCGGATGCGTTCCCGCAGTTCGGCCGCGGCCGCCTCCGTGAACGTGATGGCGGCGATCTCGGAGAGCGGCACCCGTTCGTCGAGGTTGGGAGCGAGGACCAGCTGCACGATGCGGCCCACGAGCGCGGTCGTCTTGCCGGTACCGGCGCCGGCCTCGACGAAGAGGGTGCGATCGGTCTCGTGCTTGACCGTGAGGCGAGCGTTCTCGTCCGCGGCGATCGCCTCGGCGTGGACGTCGGTCATTCGCCGTCCTCCGTCGGTTCGGGCGTATCTCGCATCGCCAGCCATTCGACCATCCGACCGGACTCAACCGCCGCGGCGAACTCGGCGTCCCGATCGCGCCGACAGATCGGATCGAAGTCGCAGAACCGACAGTTTTGGAAGGAGCCGTAGAACGAATCGAAGTCCCCCGGGTTCGGTGGATGCAGGCCGCTTTCGATGCCGTTCACGATGGTGGCCAGCACGGAACGGAAGCGCTCCTGGCGGTCTGTGGTCCACGGGTAGCCGGCGAGCGAGAAGTTGCCCTTGTCGGAGGTGAACCAATACCAGGCCGATGCCCGATCGGTTCCGTAGCGTTGGCGAGCCGCTTCGGCGTACACGCCGAGCTGCAGCTTGTCGCCGCCGAGCACCGGGTCCTCGTCGAGCGACTTGGAGATCTTCTTGCCGCCGGTGGTGTCGCGGCCGGTCTTGTAGTCGAAGACGACCGGAGATCCGTCGGAGGCCACCCGATCCACCCGGTCGGCGAAGCCGCGGAGCCGAACCACACGCCCGTCGGCGAGCTCGACCTTGGCCGGTTCCGTCGGGGGGCCGCCGTCGCGCGGCGCGAAGCCGATCGCCATCTCGACCTTGTCGGGTAGCAGGTGCTTCTCGGAACGGACCGTCGTATCGGAGTCGAGGAAGCGGTCCAGGTCGGCGCGGAGCTTCTCCTTCTCGATCTCCCACAGCAGCGGCCGACCGGTACGGCCCTGACCCTCGTACTCGGCGAACGCGCGGTCGGCGTGGGCGTGCAGGCGAGCTCGATCGGCTTCGGTCCATGGCGTGTCCGGCCGCTCTGGCGCGTGTGGTTGGCCCGGGAGTGACTCGGCGATGAAGTCCTCGAGAATCTGGTGCCACATGCTGCCTCGATCGAGAGCGCTGATCTCGACAATTTCGTCGGGTGCATCGATGGAGCCGAGACCGAGGACCTGTCCGAGGAAGTAGCGGCGGGGACAGCCGGCCCAGGCCTCGAGTCGGCTGGCGCTGATTGCCGACGTGCCGTCGATGACCGGTGGCACGGACACCATCGACAGGTCGCCGTTGAATCGGCTCAGCCCCGCAAGCCGTTCGTCGAGCATGCGGAGGCTTCCGGCCAGCGGACGACCGATGCGCGGCGTCTCTGCGGCGGGGCGGTCGGAGGCGAGCCAACCGTCGACTCCGAGCAGATCGAGATCGGCTGGTGAGGTCGCCAGCCCACGCCTCGCCGCCTCGGTGAGCGACTGCCGGTACGAGCGAATGGGTTCGAGTTCGGCGACATCGGCGTCTGTCCAGTCCGATGCGGTGAGCGTCTCGGGTGCGCCGAGTGTTCGAAGCGCTTCAACCCACCACCGGGACGCGGACTGCACCCGACCGTTGCGATGGTCGCCCATCGGCATGAGGAGGGTGGCCGACTCGGTTCCGCTGGCGACGGCCGAGAGAAAGCGGCGGCGCTCGTCGGCCTGGCGGTCGGGGCGGCGAGCGAGGGCGCCGGCCACGAGCTTGCGCTCCTCGTCCGGCAGCAGCGTGTCCTCCCGGATGACGCGGGGACAGGTGCCTTCGCTCAGACCCAGCACGAAGACGTGATCGACATCGAGGCCGACCGCAGCAGACATCGGCGCAACGAGCACACCCGTGCCGAACCGGCCACGGCTTCCGGCTGGCGCGTCGAGTTCGAGCTCGACGGCGCGGATGAACGCCGACCATGGCGCACCGGGCTCGAGCGCATCGAGAACGCCCACGCGGCGCAGGACGAGCTCGACCCCGTCCGCTGCGGCCACCTCGGTCTCTGGCCATGCGCTGCGGCGGTTGCCTGCGGGCAGGAGCGCCGTCATGAGGTTGATGGCCCAGGTGGAGCGGTCGGCCCAGGTGTCGAGTGATCGTGCGGACGAGGTTTCTCGTTCCAGCCACTGGACGAAATCGAGCAGCTCGCGAGCCGCCCGGATCTCCCGCTGCAGCGCGTCATGGAACCCGGCGGACCGCCCTTCGTTGAGCGGATCCTGGGCGGTGTCGGCGAGGACGTCGATGTGCCGCTCGAGCTTGTCGGTCCAGTCTGCAATCCCCCCGACCACGCCGGCCTTGCGGGACACGACCTCCCACGGACCGGTTCGGGCTGGCTTGCCGGATGCCGCTCGCACCGGCGCTGCGGCGGCGAGGGCCAACACGTTGTCCCGGTCGAGGCGATGATCGGAGCCTCCGCTGCGAGGCTCGGCCAGCTCGAGGATGCGCCCGAGGAGACGGCCGGCCATGGAGTCGTTCATTCGCCGGTGATCCGGACCCGCCGCCGGAATGCCCGCAGCATCGAAGTGCTCCCGGACGGTACGTGCATACGGGTTCTGCACCGGATGGAAGACGGCCATGCGTTCGAATGGGACGCCTGCCTCGGCCCGGCGGAGCACCTCGCGCACCACGGCACGGACTTCCTCGTCCGGATCTGCGGCCGGGATCATTCGGGTGGGGGCGGGCAACGCCGCGGTTTCGTCGGGCAGGTGGTCGCCCAGGATGCGGCCGAACGACTGCCGGGAGCGATCGTCGGTCCGGGTGTCACCCGAGAGCGACAGCACGGCGTGCGTGCCGAGCGTGCGCGCCACGGTGCCGAGGAACGTCCGGGTGGCTTCGCCCTGATCGAACGGCCCACAGAGCACGACGGACGCGTCGTCCTGAAGGCCGGCCTCGAGCGCCTGGTGGGCCCGGAACATGACCTCGTACTCGTCGTGATGGCCGACGCCGTCGGAGTCCAGATGCGCAGCGACCGCCTCGACGAACTGCAGCAGGTCGGCCGTCTGGGCCGTCGTCGAAGCGGCGAGCACGGCTCGCTGTTCGGGATGCAGTTCGGTGAGTTCGCTGTAGGCCCGGACCAGGGCCGTTTCGGTGGAGACGTGCTCCGCCACTGCAGCGAAGCGGCCAGGCTGGGTGCGCAGCACGTGGCGGACCGCGGCGGCGAGCACGGCGGTGGTCAGCGGACGTCGACCGGACCGCGCCAGCTCCGGTGCCGCCAACCGACCGGCCAGCTGAAAGGGCGTGGAGAACGACACGTTCGCGATGCCTCGGGGGCCGAGCCGGGGCGTGGAATCGAGCCGGTCGGAACCGAGGAGGCGACGAAGGCTGAGCCCGGCCAGGTTCGACGGCACGACGACCGTGACCGCACGCAGTGGATCGCCGGCCTGCGCAGCATCGATGGCGGCGCGGACGGCGAGGGTGAAGGGGCGGCCTGCCCGAGCCTGAACGCACTGCATCGGCCACAGACTACGTCGAGGGTGTGTCAGTCGACCCTTCCGGGCAGACTCCTTTCATGGCTCAGAACGTTCTCGGCGGCGAACTCGCCTCGTGCAGCACCGACCCGATGACCGGGTTCACGCGCACCGGCTGCTGCGACCAGCATCCTCAGGACGGCGGCTTCCACATCGTGTGCGCCGTGGTCACGAACTCGTTCCTCGCGTTCTCGAAGGAGCAGGGCAACGACCTCTCCACCCCCCGACCCGAGTACGGGTTCCCCGGGCTGAAGGCCGGAGACCAATGGTGTCTGTGTGCCAGCCGGTGGGTGGAGGCCCACGAGGCCGGCGTCGCGCCGAAGGTCGTGCTGGAGGCCACCCACGCCCAGGCACTCGAATGGATCGACATCGCCGACCTGCGGGCGAACGCCATCTGACCGGGTACACGCTGGAGAGTCGGCGAATAGGATTTCGCCGTGGAAATTTTGTTGGCGGTTTTCATTTTCGGAGTGGCGGGCGCGACAACGAGTGGCTTTCAGAAGAGCGCGTCCAGCGCGCACCGGTCGCACAATGCCGTCTGGGCAGCGGTCGCCGAGACGTTGAACCTGTCGCTTGTGACCTCCCGATTTGGCCCTCTTGGAACAGCCGGTGTCGAGGGGATCGTCGATGGGCTGACCGTGTCTGTCACCCGCCCGTCACCGTTCTCGGTCTTCGGGAGCGGCACCGGAGATCGGATCGTCTACTCGGTCGGCTGGCCCCGGGGGTCGGCCCCCACAGACATGCGGCTCGGGTTCGTGCACGAGTGGGACCAGCACACGCTGCTGGGCACTCCGGTCCGGCGAAATTCGCTGGATGGGTTGCAACTCCTTCGTGGCGACCCGACCGAGCTCGCTGGCTGGTTGACCCCGGACCGAGAGGCAGCACTGGCTTCGCTGCTTGCCGATGGAACCGGCCGACGTCGCACCGATCGGCGCGTGCTCGTTGAAGACGGACGCCTCGAATTGGTGCTGGACTGGCGCAGTCGATCCACGGACGAAATCGTGACGACGACCCGTCGACTGATCGAGGTCGCCAGCGTGCTGTGGTCACAAACACCGGCGAGCCCGGCGATTGAACCGCCGGCCGTTCATCCACTCGACGGTGTCGCCGCGGCACTGCAGGACACGCTGGTCGACGAAGGTGAGCCGATCGTCATCGATCCGGAACCGGTGGTTGCCCCGACCGAGATTGTCGAGCCTCAGCCGACCGAGGCCGAGCTGGTCGCCCCGATCCCGGCGCCGCGGATCGATGCTCCGCCTTCGCCGGCCGAACCCGCACCGGTCGCAGACAACGGCGATTTTCCGATCGATCAGGCGGTCGCCGTGCTCCTCGACCGGTCGTTGATGGGCCATGAGGCGACGGCGATCTTCGAGGAGCACCACAGGGATCGGATCGTGACATGGAGCGGCGTGGTGACTGCACGTCGGCCGGTCGCCAACGACCCGGACTTCGAAGCGGCCGGGCTTCGCACCACGGTCCACGTGTACCGCATCGACGACAGCCCGCTCGTCACCAACCAGGTCCACGCCATCCTCTTGCTGACACCGGAAGCTGCGGTCAGCGTGGGCGACAAAATTGCCTTCGCCGGCCGGCTGCATCGGGTCGACCGAACCATGCGCAACTTCTTCGTTGCCGATGCAACCCTCGCCGAAGCCGGCCACGACGCATGAAACACTGAATCCATGGAAGCGATCGTTCCTCTCGTCATCTTCCTCAGCTTCGGCAGCATCGCCGGGGTCATCGTCCGTTCCTCCATGCAGCAGGCTCAGCAGGCCAACGACTCGTGGGCGCAGGTGGGACAACACCTGGGGCTGAGCGTGGCCCCGTCGTCCTTCATGAAACCGGGGCGACTCGCCGGACGGGTCCGTGGCATCGAAGTACTCGTCACCACCGTCAACAAGAGTTCCGGCAACAACAACAGCCAGACCTTCACCGTCTTCGAGCTGCACTATCCCGCGTCCGGACCTCCGGTTCGGCTCACGCGTCAGCGAACGTTCAATGGCTTCTTTCGGCGGCTCACGGGTGGACGGGACATCATCATCAACGACCCGGCGTTCGACGCCAACGTGGTGATCGACGGAGCGGACCCGCTCGAGGTCGGCCGGTTCCTCACGCCGACACGGCGGATGGCCATACTGTCGCTGCTCACCTCGTGGGATTCAGCGGAGGTCACCAACCGCAGCCTGAAAGTCGACACCCGCGGCCACATGAGAGACGCCCGGCAGCTCCATGGCACGATCGTTCGCCTCGTCGACATGGGCCTGCTGATGAGCGCGCCCGACGCCGTCGACCATGCACTGCTGCTCGAGGAGCGTGGCGATCTGGCCGAGGCGGCCGCCGAGCTGCACGTGCTGAACGAGTCGACCCAGAACACGTTCACGCAGAAGCTCGAGGCCGAAGCGTTGGTGGCGTTGGGCGAACGCGGGGCCGCAGACGAGATCTTCCGGCGGGTCGAAGCGGAGGCTCCGGCCGACCCGGAGGTCGAGGGGTGGCGCCGTGTGACGGGCACACCACTGGCCGCTCCTCCCGTGCCTCCAGCCGCCGCGCCCCCGGTACCTCCGCCTGCGAACCCGACACCGACACCGACGGCTGCCGAACCGGCCTCAGCACCCGCACCCGAACCCACGCCGACTTCGCGCCCGGTTCCCGCCGAGCTCGACCTTTCTGCCGACGAGACCATCCGCGATCTCTTCGGAGGCGACCGGATGGGCTTTGAAACCGAGGAACGGTTCAGCCTCGCGTACCGGGGTCGAACGGTCACCTGGTCGGGAACGGTCGATTCCACCCGGTCGTTCCGCAGCGATTCGGACTTCGGTTCCGAACCGGGCACCAAGGCGACCATCCACATCGGCAGCCTCGGCGACTCGCGGCTCGTCACCAGCCAGGTGCACGCCATCGTGCACCTTCCGGCCGACGTGAAACTCGAACGGAACCAGGAGATCGAGTTCACGGGAACGCTGGTTCGGGTGGACCGCTACATGCGCAATCTCTATGTGTCCCTCGCCCGGCTCGCCTGACCGCTGTACGAGCCTGAGGTTCAATCGGTGGCGGGAGGAATGGCGATCGCAGCGACGATCGACAGCCGCTGTTCCTCGCCACCGTTCATCGCCGTGTGATACGCCCGCGTGTCGGTGAAGTAGACGGAGCCATCTGCTGGCAGGTGCGTGACGTGGTGGTTGATCACGAACAGCGCTCCGGGGTTGGTGATGATCGGGATGTGGATGCGCGGTTCGGGATCCCGATGCCAGGAGTTGCAGTTGAACGGGTCCTTGCCGAGTAGCCGCACGCGGCCGAGCGGCAGGAACTCGCGGATGCCCTCGATGACCTCCTCCACGTAGGTTCCAGCGAACATCGGGTGCAGTTCGGTGTAGGCCGTCTCGTCGACGATCGGATCGCGTGGCACTTCGTCGTAGGTGGCGTCCGGCCGAATCCAATAGCGACCGCTGAGGTCTTGGATCGTCGGCTCTTCCACGCCGGGACGGCGCGTGATGTTGAGGGTGTGGAAGCCGGCACCCTGATCGTGTGTTGAGGCGAGCACGCCTTCACACGCGGCCCGGAGCCGTTCGAGGTCGACGCGATGATCGAGTCGGCGGATGTGTTCGGACGGAACGAATGTCGCCACGGTTGGCGACGTCGGTCTGGTCCGGAGCGCGGCGTGGAGCGCCGCGATCTCCATCGCTGGAAGCTCAGTCGGCGTCATCGACGGTGTCGTCGTCGGCGCCACCGATCGTGATCACGATTGCGGTGTCGGTGCCGGAGTCCTTGCCGACGAGCTTTCGGACCTTGCCGACGAGGTTGATCATGGTGAACTGCACGCCGTACTTCGCCTTGACGAGCCCCTGGATCCGATTGAACTCGGGTCCTCCCACGTGCACCTCGGCGGTGCCGGCGACCGGCGCGGTGCCGTCGCGCACGTTGCCCCGAGCGTCGCACGGCTGCACGAGGACGTGGCGATTGCGACCCAGTCGCTTGACCTTGAGGCTGGACGAGAACGTGGTGAATGCCAGCGTGCCGTCGCCGGCATCGACCACCCAGACGGGAGTGGCCGAGGACGTGGAATCACGCTTGTAGGTGGTGAGGCTGAGGTACTTCTCGTCTGCGAGGCTCATCCCAAGAGGATCGCAGGTTCGCCTCCGGCCCGCCAGATGGGATTCCTCCGTTCTGAGGACGAGAGCGACGGGGCCGACCCGCTCCCAACCTTCGATCCCGATTGAGAGCGGTCCGATGCCAAGGGATCACGCATTCATATCGGGTCCGACCGGATGCGGGAGCTACCGTTTCCTCTCATGAAGACGAACACGCAGGTTGTGGTCATCGGCGGTGGCGTGGTGGGGGCCTCGATCCTCTACCACCTGACGAAGAACGGCTGGACCGACATCGTCCTGCTGGAGCGGACCGAGCTCACCGCCGGCTCCACCTGGCACTCCGCCGGCGGCATGCACACGCTCAATGGCGATCCGAACGTCGCCAAGCTGCAGCAGTACACGATCGAGCTGTACAAGGAGATCGAGGAAATCTCCGGCCAGGACTGCGGCATCCACATCACCGGCGGCGTGATGCTCG